>CANKSK010000085.1 GCA_947485425.1 Bacteroidota bacterium
AACTTTTAAAACACAAGACTTTCACTAGATGGTCTTCATTCTTTTTTAAGGTATTGAAAACAACTTTCAATTGTGGCAAGTACCGGTTTTCAAAAAGATTAACAATATCCGGGAGGAAAACATTCATTCCAACACACCATGACAAAAAGGTTTCCTTGCGTTTTGCCAATATGACAAATATTGATTGGTTTAAAACAAAAAAATATTTTCTCAATTTTTTTCAATATTTTTACACTTGCCTAGAATGAAGTATTTTTAATACATATTGTTAGCGGCAAACCTATTGAGTAAATTTGACAACTATACATTTAATTTAGACGTAAAAATCATTTAATTAATGAGAAAAATATATTTAATCCTATCTCTACTCTTTATTAGTGTTTGCTGCTTTTCTCAGAGCCGACATATTTCAAAAACAACAAAAAAGATTGTTTATACAAGGGATAGGGGCATTTGCCAATGCTGCGGAAGCTCTCTAAGCTTAGAATATGATCATATCATTCCATTTTCTTGCGGCGGAAGTAGTGTTGTATCCAATATTCAGTTACTTTGTCAAAAATGCAATCGAAGCAAATCAAATAGTTGCTATTGTAAAGTACATAATAGGAAAGTAGGTACGAATTGTTGTCAAGACAAGGCAACTTATAAACCTTCAATTACTACAGTGCAATGCATAGGAACAACCAAGAAAGGATCAAGATGCAGAAAAAAGACTACCAATGCCAGTGGCCGCTGCCATTTACACTAATAATTTCCAAACCAATATAAAGAATAATGAACAAGAATATATTATTTGCAATAGACATCAATACGCAAGAAATAATCGTTTCAGATTCGCCAAAAGGAAGTACTAAAATAAATTTCATTGAACGAATCAGTCGTCAAGAGAATGTAATACTATACAATGCTGTTTTAACACTAACAAGCATTACTGATGATTCTAATGTTGATATTACAGTTTTTAAAGCAATGGATAAAGTTTGCCAAATGATTTATAATAAATACAAAGAAACTATTTAGCTATCTTTTATAGAATCGAGGTAGAAAGTAAAATGAATGGCGATCACGAATCCACTAAACAGACCATCTATCTAATAAAAATGCCGAAGAAAGCCTCTCATCGCCCCTTTTGGCATCACTAGCATCTCATACAGCGATTTCCCGAAACTTCATGAGGAGATACTTTCGTGCAGGGTTCGAGCATTGATTAATAACCTCGTTTGCCCAAACGCTTTCAGTGTAATGATTGCAAGCCTTTTAGAATACTTTTTATGAATCGATTTTTTTACCATTGGCCAATATATTCATAAAAATTGTATCTTGACCCTACCTATCTATAGGGCTACATTTGCCGTAATAAAAAGGATAAATCATATCTAAGTACACCCATACCATAGGTTGAAATGCTTGCATTTTGCAAGAAGAATGAAGGCCATGATTCATAAAGAAGAAACCAAAAAAGTGAGAGAAGAACAGCCTGCTTGGACCATTTGCCAGGAATGCAAGGGCCATGGAAAAATAAGCCAAAGGCTTCGCAAGAAAGTGCGAATGGATTACGAGATGGCAGTAAGTCAGTATGAAAAAAATAAAGACACTGCAGAGCCTCCTGTTCGCCCCAAGCGACACCTTGCTGCATGCTTGAGCTGTAAAGGATCCGGCTTGGTGCATGCGAGCGAACATCCCACAGCAGACATCGAAAACTACCCACACCTGGCTATCATTGGCGGCGGCATTGGAGGCATCGCTCTAGCGGTGGCTTGTTTCCACCGTGGCATCTCCTTTACCCTCTACGAACGCGATAGCAGCTTCGATGTTCGTGCCCAAGGCTACGGACTCACCTTGCAACAAGCAAGCAAAGCCATGAAGGCTTTCGGTATTTTTTCATTGCAAGAAGGTGTCAATTCAACACGACATCTGATGCATACCACAGAGGGAATAGTGATTGGTGAATGGGGCATGAGAAAATGGAAACGCGCCGATTCACAAACTGCTCCCAAGCATATCAATGTGCACATTGCCCGACAATCTTTGCGCTTGGCACTGCTGAATCAACTCGGTGGACATGATGCAGTGCAATGGGGGCATCAGCTGGTCAGCATGAAAAAATCTGAGGATGAAAGGGTTGAACTGCTCTTTCAAGTAGACGGAAAGACAAAGACTGCCAAGGTGGATATGGTGGTGGGTGCCGATGGCATTCGCAGCGCCGTGAGAAGATTGCTATTTGGTGAAGACCTTTCACCACTGCGTTACCTGGGCTGTATAGTGATATTGGGCATTTGCCCTTTGAGCACATTAGAAGGTCTTGATAGTCCTTTGTTGGACTCCGCCACGGTATTTCAAACCGCCAATGGCAACGAACGCATCTACATCATGCCTTTTACCACCGACTCAGTGATGTGGCAACTGAGCTTCCCAATTGCGGAAATAGAGGCAAAATACTTGAGCGCACAAGGAACCAAAGCGCTTAAGGATGAAGCATGCCGCAGAACGCAGTGGCACAATCCCATTCCACAGGTGATAGCGGCAACACAGGAAGCCCAGATTACGGGCTATCCAGTATATGATCGGGAATTGCTCAATCCCGAAACCTTGTCCAATGCTGGACCCATCACCTTGATTGGAGATGCCGCCCACCCGATGAGTCCATTCAAAGGACAGGGTGCAAATCAAGCGCTGATCGATGCCCTCTTGCTGGCTCGGCAGATCTATAAAGCAGCTGGACCTTTCTCCCAATGGAGAGATGCCGGCATAAGAAAAATAATCTTAACAGACTTTGAAGCAGAAATGCTTGAACGCTCCTCTATCAAAGTCAAAGATTCTGAAGAGGCTGCACACTTTCTGCATTCCGAAATGGTGCTCGAGAAAGCCGATGAACCCAGAGGGAAAGCCCTGCGTAAAAACAAATCATAAAATCAAAAGACCGTGATGAGAAGGTATCTCCTTTGAAAAACCAAAACGAAAAACAGAAATTTCATCTATCAATAAAACCAAAAAACACTTGTATATGAAAAATGCCATTCTACTTGTTTTCATCGCAACTGCATCTTTATTTGTTTATGGACAAGACTCCTGTGGGAGCCTTCTGCCAACGGGCTTGGTCAATGGGCCCGATAGCACCCAAACCGCCGACCAAGATGGTGAATTTTACTCTTTGGAGGTCAACCCTTTAAATCCCAATACCGTGTATATTGGAACGGAAGGAAATGGCATTTTCAAAACAGCAAATGGAGGCAATACTTGGCAATGGTTAAGGCAAGGATTTCATTTTTTACCAGGGCCTAATGCATATGCGGATTCTTACGATATGGCCATCAATCCATCCGATACCAATGAAATATTTGTTGCCATGAATAGTGGGCCTGGACCGCTTTCGGGTAATTACCCCAGCGCCATGGGCGGCATGTATACCAGCAACAATGGCGGACAAACTTGGCATCAAAGGAATTGCGGATTGACCAATGGAAGTGAAATATCCGTCTTCGTAGATCCCAAAAATCCTACCAACATATTCACAGCCTTTTTTGGCGCTCAGCCATCCTTAAATAATTATCCGGATACTTTTTATACCGGAGGCATTTATAAATCAACGGATCATGCATTCACCTGGACACCTTCCAACATCCCTGCAGGCGCTGACAGGCAAGGTTTTGGAAAATTTCAATGGATAGGAGACACCGTTACAGGGTATTGCATAAATAGACGATTTCCGCTGCAATCCTTAGGCCTTATAAGAAGCACAGATGGAGGAAACAATTGGCAAACGTTTGCCAATCCTTTACATGGAAAAATGATCAACGATTTTTCAGTGTCGAAAGATGGCAAAACGATTTATGTGATTGATAGAGATAGTGCCATATATGCCACTCAAGATGCAGGAAATACCTGGAACAAAATTAATTTGCCTTACTTTTATTATGTATCCATTCATCCGACAAATAGCAACATCGTTCTTTTTTCAAAAGAAGGGGATCTATACAAAAGCAGATCGGGAATACATACGTCAAACATCAATGATACGGCCTATACCAAAGTAGCATCCTTTCCCCATCGCATCAAAAACATTGTTTTTGCACCCTCTGATCCATCTATTGTATATGTTTCCACAAGAGGCTATCGTGTGTATAAAAGTACGGATGGGGGCAATACGTTCACACTCATCGGCAAGCTGAGAAGCATTATGCAGCAAGCAAATGCTATAGAAGAAAAAAGTGAGCATGCACAAAATATGCAAGTCATACCCAACCCAAGCCATGGAAAATTTAGTATCCATATCAATAACAAAGTAGACCATACCATTGACCTCGAAATTTACAATCTACTGGGAGAAAAAATACTTGCCATCCCCTATTTCAAAGCACAAAGCACAAATGAAATAGACCTCTCGGAATCTCCCAAAGGAATTTATTTTGTCAAATGGTATGATGGAGAAAATATGTATTCGGAAAAAATGAGCATTCAATAAACAACATAAAAAAAGCACTGTGATGAAAGGAGTAAATACTTTTGCCTATTCAACTTTCTTGCAAAATTTATCTGCCAAGTGCTGTTAATGCATGAACCGAAATACACTACCTTGAAATAGGAGGAGAAAAGAATAAAAACAACTACCATACATCAGAATTGGTTTCTCCTTATTTTTAAATTTTAAAAGGGAATTTTCTTTTTTATGCATACTTTTTTCAATAAATTTACGCGAGCATATTGTGAATGTAAAATTTTCCCGATATCTTGGGATCGGGAATTATAAAAACCAAAAGGAAAGGATATAGAGCAATTTGTATTACCCCATTTGACTTAAATGTGTTATCTTTACATCATCAAGTGGAATCCAGAAACCACCATAAAAAACGGGGCCAATCCTGAAAAGCCTTAAGATCAGGAAACAAATCCATCTAAATTATGTTTAAGAACTTTACATTTACAGACAAACTACTCTTTGTTTCGGCATTTCTATCCTTAATATATTCCGAAATACTATTCTTCAATGGAAACGCCAATGAAGCGATCTTTATGGGCCTATGGGTCCCTAGTATCTTAGGTTTCGGCATCTATTTAAAACTATTAAAAAATAATAAAAATGATTAATTTTATCCCCTACTTTGCCGCCATTGTTACCTTATTATTTTCTGCTGCTTTTAGTTATGCCATTACGGATGGCTGGAATTTCAAAAATAAAAAACAACAATAAGTTTTTCATTTTTCGACAAGCGAAATATACCCCCATACGCGTAGTCCCTTAAACAGGATGCGTGTATGGGGTTTTGACTATCTGCCAATTGCCTACGCCATGGGTGCTCCAAATGGCGAATTTTTAAGCCTTCACAATAAAATACAGGCCTAGTTCCCGCATGCATTCAGCTCGGTAATGCATTAAAAACCACTTCACTTTGCGCTGCATACCCGTTTTTAGCGTTTTCCATGCATTTGGTTTTCCCTTTCCCAAAAAAACCATAGGACCTCAAAAAAAACATTAATATAAACAATTCACTACATTAATGACCTTTATTGTAGCTTTTTATTTACATTAAATAAAAAAAGGAGAGAAACAGTTCTCCCTGCAACAACGGTATACCCGCTATCGCGGCAAGTCCTCCCCGCCTGCGCCCCAAACAGCATGCCACCCTCAAAAACCACACCTCAGGGCTTCAGCGGCTCCGGGCTTTCTGCTCTATCGGGTCTAGCGTGAAA
>CANKSK010000086.1 GCA_947485425.1 Bacteroidota bacterium
AAAGCCTTTGTACATCTACGCCAAATTTTCTGAGAAAATCAATTCCTTCATCGGATGGGATCCCTTTAAATTCGGCATAAGAATGTAAATAGTACACTTTTTTAATCCCTGTGGTGTAGATAATTCGGGCACAAGGCAAACAAGGTGATAAGGTAACATAAAGCGTTGCATTTTCAAGATCTGCTTTGTTTTTAGCAGCATATAAAATGGCATTCTCTTCTGCATGAATTGCCAGGGAACAACTTCCTTTCAAATCACGCGCACAGCCTTGTTCCGGCCATACTTCATCACAATTGTGTGTACCTGCCGGCGGACCATTGTATCCCAATGAAATAATCCTGGTATCCTTGGTAAGCACAGCACCTACCTTAGCCTTCACACAATGGGAACGCTTGGCCAAATTTTCTGCCAACTCCATATAAATGGTATCAAAACTTGGTCTATTTTCTTTTCCTTCTTTCATTGTTGACATCCCCAATAATGGTGTAAGTAAAAAGCCCGGATGAAATTTCCGGGCTTTAAAGAATATATAATTGCCATGTTTGCAATATTATTTACTTGCTTCGGCAAACCTTTTAGATACTTCATCCCAATTCACCACATTCCAAAAAGCGGCAATATAATCGGGTCTACGGTTCTGATAATGCAAATAATAAGCATGTTCCCAAACATCCAAAGCAAGAATAGGCGTGCCCTTTACTTCGGCTATATCCATAATGGGATTGTCTTGATTGGGGGTAGAAGAAATAACCAACTTGCCATCGGTAAAAGTCAACCATGCCCATCCAGAACCAAAACGACCCGTTCCGGCAGCGGCAAATTTGGTTTTAAATTCATCAAAACTTCCGAAAGCGGCATCAATAGCACTTGCAAGAGATGCAGAAGGCTTTCCTCCATCCACTTTTAACAGACTCCAAAAAAAGCTGTGGTTGTAATGTCCACCGCCATTGTTTCTCACGGCAACAGGATATTTTGAAATATTCTTGCATATTTCTTCAATGGCCATGTTTTCAGCAGGCGTGCCTGCCAAAGCATTATTCAGATTGGTAACATACGCCTGATGGTGTTTCCCATGGTGAATTTCCATTGTCTTGGCATCTATATGAGGCTCTAAAGCGTTAAACGCGTAGCCTAGTGCGGGTAGTTCAAATGACATTGTATTTTAATTTTTAAGTGAAAATGAATTGTTTATTCTTCCCTCAAAAGTATAAAAAAATCATATCCTCCAAATAATTTTTTAGCTGTCAGAAAAACTTTATTCTTAATTTCGCCTCTTTACGAAATAGAAAAAGCAAAATCATGTACAGAACAAATCATTGTGGAGAATTAAACATACAAGATATTGGCAAAGAGGTGAGTCTTTGCGGGTGGATACAGCGATCAAGAGATTTAGGGGGGATGACCTTCGTGGATTTACGCGATCGCTATGGAATCACACAGTTGGTTTTTAATATGGAAACCCATCCCGCCCTTTGTGAAGAAATACGAGGACTAGGAAGAGAATTTGTTATTCAGGTACAAGGGAAAGTTGCTGAAAGAAGCAATAAAAATTCCAAAATGTCTACGGGCGATATTGAAATCAATGCTGAAAAAGTTGAAATTCTCAATCCATCCAAAACACCCCCTTTTACCATCGAAGACCAATCCGACGGCGGCGAAGAACTCCGCATGAAATATCGCTATCTCGATCTTCGAAGAAATATTCTCAGAAAAAATATCGAATTGCGCTATCTCGTTTCCAGAGAAACCAGAAATTATCTGGATGCTCAAAAATTTATGGAAATAGAAACACCCGTGCTAATCAAATCAACACCTGAAGGGGCAAGAGATTTTGTAGTGCCTTCAAGAATGAACCCCGGCGAATTTTATGCATTGCCTCAGTCACCGCAAACCTTTAAACAATTGCTAATGGTAGCGGGTTTTGATAAGTATTTTCAATTGGTAAAGTGCTTTCGCGATGAGGATTTGCGTGCCGATAGACAACCTGAATTTACACAAATAGACTGCGAAATGTCTTTCGTGACACAGGAAGATATCCTTAAAACCTTTGAAGGTCTTGCTGTTCATCTTTTTAAAAATGTCAAAAAAATCGAAATGGGATCATTCCCCAGAATGAGCTATGCTGATGCGATGAAGTATTATGGCAACGACAAGCCAGATATTCGTTTTGACATGAAATTTGTTGATTTGAAAGAAGTTTCAAAAGGAAAATCCTTTAAAGTATTTGATGATGCAGAAAGCGTTCTTGCCATTTGTGTAAAAGGATGTGCAGAATATACCCGCAAACAACTTGATGAACTCACTGATTTTGTAAAACGCCCTCAGCTAGGGGCTTCAGGAATGGTATACGCAAGGGTAAATATGGATGGTAGTATCAAATCTTCCGTTGATAAATTTTATGATGAAAACGATTTAAAAATATGGGCAGAAAAATGTGATGCCCAAAATGGGGATTTAATACTCATCCTTGCCGGGAAAGATTCTACATGTAGAAAAGCCCTTTCTGAATTGCGCCTTGAGATGGGCATGCGATTGGGACTTCGAAAATCAGATGTTTTTGCACCCCTTTGGGTAACGGATTTCCCTCTGTTGGAATTCAATGAAGAGGGCAATCGCTGGCATGCCATGCATCATCCCTTTACCTCACCAAATATAGAAGACATCCCTTTGTTGGATAGCAATCCAGGTGCCGTTCGTGCAATTGCATATGATATGGTCATTAATGGTGTGGAAGTGGGCGGAGGATCTATCCGTATTCACAACAAAGAGTTGCAAAAGAAAATGCTGAAAATTCTTGGATTCTCAGATGAAGATGCAAGTGCTCAATTTGGTTTTCTGATGAACGCATTTGAATATGGAGCACCTCCGCATGGTGGACTTGCCTTGGGTTTTGATAGGCTCTGTGCTTTGATCGGAGAAGCAGATAACATCCGTGATTTCATCGCTTTTCCTAAAAATAATTCCGGAAGGGATATGATGATTGATGCGCCTTCATCTATTTCCCTTGAGCAATTGAAGGAATTGGGCATCGAGCTGAAAAAAAATGAATAAAAAAGATATTTATCTGGACTACAATGCAACAACCCCTTTAGATTCAAGGGTGTTGGAAGTGATGTTGCCCTATTTTACAGAAAAATTTGGAAACCCGGCAAGCCGTTCTCATGCCTTTGGATGGGTTGCCGACGAGGGAATAAAAATGGCAAGGGAACAAGTAGCTACTTTTTTAAATGCAAACGCCGCTGAAATTGTTTTTACCTCCGGAGCCACTGAATCTATTAACCTGGCCATAAAAGGCGTATTCCAAAAATATGCTAGCAAGGGGAAACACATCATCACGGTTTCAACAGAACACAGAGCCGTTTTAGATACTTGTGCTGCGCTTGAAAAACAAGGGGCTGAAATCAGTGTGCTTCCTGTTGAAAAAGATGGCTCACTAGATTTAAATCTACTGCAAAAAACCATCCGAACAGATACCATCTTGGTAGCCATCATGTATGCAAATAATGAAACCGGACTTATCCATCCTGTAGAAGAAATTGCAAAAATCATTCATGAGGCAAATTCAATTTTTTTATGCGATGGCACTCAGGCGGTGGGTAAAATACGAGTAGATATGCAAGAAAGCGGCATTGATTTATTTTGCTTTTCTGCACATAAAATGTATGGTCCAAAGGGCGTTGGCGCACTCTATATTCGGAATAAAAATCCTAGAGTGGTACTGAATTCACAGTTAAATGGTGGAAGCCAAGAAAATGGAAGAAGAGCGGGAACCCTTAATGTACCGAGCATTGTGGGATTCGGCAAAGCTTGTGAACTTGCAGCGCTTGATCAATGGGATTTTGCCGCTAGGGTGTCAAAGCTTAGAACCCGTTTGGAACATCGATTAACAGAAATAGAAAATGTTTTTATCAATGGCTCCATAAAAAATCGTCTGCCCAATGTAACAAACATTGCTTTTTCCGGAAAAAAAGCCGAGGACTTGATGATCCAAATGAAAAATATTGCCGTATCGTCTGTTTCTGCCTGCAGCTCTGCATCATCAGAACCCTCACATGTTCTCAAAGCAATGGGAATGTCTGACGAAATGGCCTACGCTTCCATCCGCTTTAGCTTGGGAAAATTTACTACTGATGAAGAAATTGATTATACCATTGAAACAATTACCGCTTTATTGAAGGATTAAAATCTGATCAATTATGGCATCTCTGATCTGATCTAAATCTCCACTTGGATCAATAGATTCGATAAAACTTTCGGCAGCTTCCACATTTTTTCCACTTGCCTTTAATTTTTCTGTACGATTTAGCAAAGTCGATAAAAACCTTGTATCATTCACCCCTTCTCTAAACCCTTCCCATTGGATGGTATTCATAAGTCCGTTGCTTGATGGATAGGTAAAAACTTGATCTCTATGAGCAGGACTATCAAAATCATTCCAAATGGTACCATGCCCCTTTTGATAGGCATAGTCAAAATAACCATCATATCCTGACTTCCATATCACAAGACCATAATTTCTTCTGTATACCTCAGGATTTTCCTCTCCAGTGTGGGGGTTTGCATATGACAGGATAAGCCCATTATTTTTATGATACGCATCGGCCTGAATGCGTGTAGGTTTAGCCCTAGAAATGGCCACATCCAAGATATCCGCAACATCCTTATAGGCATATGGATTTACAGATACAAAAACACTTGCCCCGGACTCATGAACCGCGTTCCATGCAGCTCTTTCACTTCTCAATTTTGCATCTTTGGCTTCATCAATACCATATACATACAAATGAAGTACACCTAATTTTTCTACCTTTTCTTTCCACATTTGTATCGCTTTTTTCAGCGAATCTATACCTGATTCACTCTGCGGATTTGAGGTTCGTAATCCCAACTGAAAAAGTTTATCCATTGGAAACTGAAGTGTTTTTCTAATGGCCAATTCTTCTTCTAACATCTCGTATTTACAATAAAGAGAAGGATATTTGATGCCATGTTTTTTTAAATCCTGAAGTTCAAGGATTAACTGATTTCGAGATTTATAACTCCAGTGAAATGGTTTTTTCTTATATCCCTCTTCGGCCAAAACACCATGATAATAAATTCCATAAAGCAATCGACTTTCATCCAATTGAAAAGGAAGTACTTCAACTTCTACAGGAATACTTTTTATTTCTCCCTCTTTAGAAGAAATCATGATAAAAGTATTGTATGTACCCGGCAATGTATTTTCAGGAATTTCAATACGAAACCAAAGCTGTTTATTTGTTTTTTCATCCATATGAAAAGGAAGAAAAACAGGACTGTCTTCAATGATGACATCACTAGGAACACTTGCATTGGGACTGCTGATATCAATATATTTCTTCTTATTGAATAAATCTTTAACCAGTAAATAATTAATTTTTTGAATTGTATCGATTTGTATGATGCTGTCATTATTCAAAAGCAATTCTTGTGTAAGAATTTTTTTATTTACTTCATTTGTTGATATGCCCGCTTGGTACCAAACCTTTGCAATATGCACATCCATGGCAGAGGCTTTAAGAGAATTTCCATTCCCTTTAAATGGATTCCATTTCAACTGAATATCACGAAGCTTTTTTTGAGTAGAAAGAAGAAGTGTAAAAGATTGGATTTGTCCAGTACACATTCTCAATTTTACTTTTTCCTTTTTTTCGATTACCAAAGGCG
>CANKSK010000087.1 GCA_947485425.1 Bacteroidota bacterium
CATAGAAATCAAGCAAATACTTTTTTAAAGAAAGTGCTTGCTATTTGGTGTCGCCATAACTAAGCGAAACTTGAAATTTTTGGTCGATGGCCTCCATTTTATCAACAGCTGCTTTGGAGATTTTGATGATGACATTGTTGTTGTCACCGGTATCAGGCAAGGTACCCACAACCTTTACAAAAACATCTTTATTGTTCAAGGTATTGGTAACCTTGATAATGGTACCAATAGGCGCTGTGCGGTGCAAAGCATAAAATTTAGAGGGATTGATATCCTTATCATTAATCCATAAAGCAATGCCTCTTTCATTCACTTCTTTTACATTGATATCTGCCTTGGGTGCACGTGGGATGGTGGTATTCAAATTTTTAACAGGCTTCGCGGCATCTGTTTCTGAAGACTGAACGGTAGCCACTTCTTTTTGCATCGGCTGAACAGCAGTCTTTGGAGCTTCCTCAGCCTTTACTTCAGTAGCATTTGTTTGATTGTTATTTCCAAAGCCTACCACCAATTGCTGATTGGGTTTCAGTTCATCACTCACCAAGTTATTCCATCCAATTAATTCGCTTAAACCAATGCTATACTTTTGAGAGATGCTAAAAATCGTCTCTCCTTGTTTTACTTGATGAATAATGGGGAATTTACCTTTTACGATTTCAGAAACCGGCTTCACTGCGGTTTGTTTTGATGATACTTCATTTTTCTTAACTACAGGGGCTTCCTTTACCTCCTTTTGAACCGGTGCAGCCAACTTTTTACTTTCATCTTTTTTTACCTCTGCTGGAGTAGACATAGCCGTTTCTTTTGCAATTACAGTATTTGCTTTTACGGCAGTGGTTGCTTCTTTAGGTTTTGCAATGGGCTCAGAAGCTTTTATTTTTTCTTCTTTTTTTGCAACCACTTCTTTTATGGGTTTTTCATTTTCTGTTAATGAAACTTCCGGTTTTGATATCGGTGGAATAATAAAAGGTTTATCAGTCATGGGGATTAAAATGGTATTGCCCACTTTAAGATCACCCTGTATTTTGGCATTTGCTTTTTGAAGTGCAATGGGGCTCACTTTGTATCTTCTTGCCACACTATACCAATAGTCTTTCATCTCCACTTTATGCACAATAAATTTTTTCCCCTGAACCACCTTTACCCCAGTAGAATCAAAGGGTGCGAAAGCAAACAACGATCTAGAAATGAACAACAAAAAGAACAGGCAGAAAACTTTTTTACAAACAGGCATAGAATATTTTTTTTTACAAAATTACTAAATTGTCATGACTAAACGCACAGAAATAAAATTATTCGTGTTGCAAAATCAAGCTCCCTTTTCGGCTTATCAATAGCATTCCTAGATAAGTCAAAAATCCATTGATGAGCAACATTTCAAATCCAAATTTATACCCATTGAGCAAAACGGCAGAGTATGTATTGAGGAGAAAACAGATAACAGGAGAAAGCAGGCATATATAAGGAATCCATTTGTCCATCACTTTTCTTTTGCTAAACAAACCAAAGGAAAACAGGCCGAGCAAAGGACCATAGGTATAACCGGCAACGGTAAATACGGTTCTAATAACACTGTCATCATTGATGGCACGAAAAATCAAAATAATGACAATAATTACCGCTGACATCAATAAATGTACCCATTTTCGAATTTGAACGGAGTTTTTAGGTGTCTGCGTATCAAAATCCAAGAAATCAACACAAACAGAGGTGGTGAGAGCGGTAAGGGCTGAGTCGGTACTTGCATAGGTAGCCGCCACAAGTCCCATTATGAACAAAAATCCAACCAAGGGGTGCAAATAGCCCTTAATGGCCATCATCGGATAAAAATCATCACTTTTCGCGGGAATTTGGATGCCTTTTTGGGCTGCATACATATACAGCAAAGAACCCAAACAAAGAAATACCAGATTGACCAGCAGAATGATGATACTAAAGGAATACATATTTTTTTGGGCTTCTTTCAAATTTTTGCAGCTCAGATTTTTCTGCATCAAATCCTGATCAAGCCCAGTCATCACGATGGCAATAAATATTCCACTGATAAATTGCTTAAAAAAGTACTTTTTCTCATCTATATTCCAAAAGAAGACCTGAGAATATTTCGAATCGCGAATAGATACAACCAAATCCTTCAATCCCAAGTTCATATGTGAAGCGAGCACAAAAACACTCATCACCATTGCAAGCAATAAGAAAAAGGTTTGGAGGGTATCGGTCCATATGATGGTTTTAATTCCACCTTTAAAGGTATAGAGCCAAACCAGGAAAATGGTAACAGAAACCGTAACAGCATAAGGTATGCCCCAATAGTCAAAAACAGCAATTTGCAGCACATTGGCCACAATAAACAAACGAAGAGCAGAACCGATGGATCTAGACACGAGAAAAAAGAAAGCCCCCGTTTTATAGGCCCAAAATCCAAAGCGTTTTTCCAAATAGGTATAAATGGAAGTTAGGTTCATATTGTAATAGAGGGGCAAAAGAACCCTTGCGATGATGAAATAGCCCACTACATATCCCAAAACCATCTGCAAATAAGAAAACTGCCGAAATCCATGTTCGCCAACACCGGCAAAACCAACTTCACCTGCAACCGAAATAAAAGTGACACCTGAAATAGAGGTGCCAATCATACCAAAGGCAACTACATACCAGGCAGATTTCTTATTACCCGTAAAAAAGGCATCATTTCCGTCATTTTTTGACGTACGGAGCGATATGAGGATTAAAACGGCAAAATATACCGCTATAAAGACAGCAATGAGAATTGGAGACATGCGGCAAATTTAAGAGAATATGTAAATCGTTTTGTAAAAATTTCAGGATATATTTACTTTTGAGCAATGAATTTCCCATCAGCCCTTGTTGAAGAAGCCGTAAATGAACTTTCCGGACTACCTGGAATAGGTAAAAAAACGGCATTAAGGCTTGTTTTATTCCTTTTGAAGCAAGATATCCCCCATGTAGAAAAATTCGGGAATGCCTTTATCAAGCTTCGAAAAAATATTATCTACTGCAAAGCGTGTCACAATTTATCAGATTATGAAATTTGTGATATTTGTCAAAACGATAAGAGAGACATTGGGACGATTTGTGTGGTTGAAGATGTACGAGATGTAATGGCCATCGAAAATACGGGACAATTTCATGGCAAATACCACGTGTTGGGAGGTATTATTTCTCCCATGAATGGCATAGGCCCTGCTGATTTGCAAATAGAAACCCTAGTTCAAAAGGTCCTTTCAGGAAAAATAACAGAGGTTATTATGGCGCTAAGTACCACCATAGAAGGAGATACGACCGTATTTTATATTTATAAAAAATTATCCAAGCTGATAGAAGGGCATTTGAAATTTACAGTCATTGCCAGAGGGATTGCCATTGGGGATGAAATAGAATATGCAGACGAAATAACCCTTGGCAGATCTATTCTAAACCGTGTACCCTTTACCAAAAGCTAAAATAGTATATGTGTACTTATTATTTCTATTTTCTGTTTAGTTCGCAAGATATTCAATACACATATCTATGATTCCGCGTATGAAATTATCCGTAATTATTGTTAACTACAATGTAAAATATTTCCTTGAACAGGCCTTGCATGCGGTAAAAAAAGCCATGGAGCCCTTGGCAGGGAAGGTAGAAATTTTTGTTGTAGACAATCATTCTGTGGATGGATCCTGTGCGATGGTCAAAGAAAAGTTCCCTGAAGTGATTTTGATAGAGAACAAACAGAACACGGGATTTTCAAAAGCCAACAACCAAGCCATTCGCATCAGTGAAGCGGAGTATATCTTGCTATTAAATCCTGACACGGTTGTAGAGGAAGATACGTTTATCAAGATTATTGATTTTATGGATAAGCATCCTGATGCTGGTGCTTTGGGGGTAAAAATGATTGATGGGTCAGGTAATTTTCTTCCAGAATCCAAACGCGGACTTCCAAGTCCTTCGGTGGCCTTTTACAAGATTTTTGGATTTTCTACTTTGTTTCCATCCTCTAAAATTTTCGGAAAATATCATTTGGGATATTTAAACAAAGATGAAATTCATGAGGTAGATGTTTTGGCAGGCGCATTTATGTTGTTGCGAAAAAAAGCTTTGGATGAAATCGGTTTATTAGACGAATCATTCTTTATGTATGGAGAAGATATCGATCTCTCCTATCGAATTACAAAAGGCGGATATAAGAATTATTATTTCCCAGATACCCGAATCATCCATTACAAAGGAGAAAGCACCAAAAAGAGCAGTATCAATTATGTTTTTATCTTTTATCAAGCCATGATTATTTTTGCTGCCAAGCATTTTTCGCAAAAGAATGCAAAAATATTTTCTATTCTGATCCATATTGCGATTTATGTAAGGGCTTTGATGGCCATTACCCTAAGATTTATCAAAAAATCGATTTTACCTGTAGCCGATGCCCTATTTATTTATGGAGGAATATTTTTACTAAAAAGCTTTTGGGAAGAAAGCATAAAAAACAATGAAGGACTTCACTACCCAACTGAATTCATGCATGTGGCAGTGCCCTTGTATATCATTACCTGGTTGGTGTCGAATTTCCTGAGTGGAGGATATGATCATCCCATACGCTTAAATAAACTCATCAGAGGGGTTTTCTCTGGAACCATTTTAATCCTTGTGGTATATGCACTTTTAAGCGAATCCCTTCGATTTTCTCGTGCAATCATTTTATTAGGGGCCATATGGTCTTGCATATCCATGATTAGTTTGCGATTTATTTTAAATATTTTGGGGCTAAAGCAGTTCAGATTTGAAAATCAATATAAAAAACGCATTCTCATAGTAGGTGGAGAAGATGAAGGACAAAGGGTACTTTCTTTAATCAAACATGCAGTAGAACACGTTAATTTTATTGGTTTTGTAAAGCCGATAGTAACAGGAGAAGGCTACAATGGAGGCAGTTTCCCCATCGATTATAATCGCTACTATTTAGGAGAATTAGAGCAAATCAATAACATCATTGATGTATATCAAGCGGAAGAAATTATTTTTTGTTCAAAGGATATTTCTGCCCATCAGATTATCAATTTGATGTCACAAACAGGTCATAACAACTTGGAATACAAGATTGCACCCCCTGAAAGTTTTTCAATCATCGGTTCCAATTCCGTTGACAATGCAGGAGATCTGTATGTTCTTGACATCAATTCAATTACCAAGGCAAGCAATAAGCGCAACAAAAGGCTTTTCGATTTATCTGTATCAGTAATTTTGCTCATTTTATCCCCATTTTTATTTTTTGCAGTGAAAAACCCAATATGTTTCCTCAGGAATATTCTACAGGTCTTTTTGGGAAAAAAATCCTGGGTAGGCTATACCAATCAGCCTTCAGATTTTAACCTGCCCAAAATCAGAAAAGGTGTGCTTACACCTTTGGATATGATCCAAATGGATACTACCGATTCCAATACCATCGACAAATTAAACATGTTATATGCAAAAGATTATCAAATCTACAAGGATGCGCACATCCTCATAAAAGCATATGACAAATTAGGAAGATGTTAATTATCGATAGAATTTTATAAATTTGCGTGATTCCTTAAAAAAGCGTTATGTCACAAACCGAAATGATTATGCCCAAAATGGGTGAGAGTGTTGCAGAAGCAACTATTTTGAAATGGCTCAAAAATGAGGGAGATCAGGTAA
>CANKSK010000088.1 GCA_947485425.1 Bacteroidota bacterium
CGTTTTTTGATCATCTTTTTATTCATGTCTTGGGCATCCCAATCTCCTTGTGTACAATTACAGATCGGGGGTGGAACAAAAAATACACGAATCAACGTCCATGCAATGAATTCTTATTGCAATGCCATCTCTGATTCAGATACCATTTATCAATTGATGGCTTTGGTCAAAGAGGCCTCTGAGCTTGTTCAGAAAAAGGGTGAACAAGCCTTTGTAGATTTTCGCTTGCCCAATTCAAAATGGAGACATGGTGAAACCTACATCTTTGTCCTTACACCTGATGGAAAAATGTTGGTCCATCTCGATAAAGAGATGGAAGGGAAGAACCAGATCAACCTCAAGGATATCAATGGAAAGCCAATTGTGCGCGGCTTAATTGAGGCTGCAGCTCTGCATTCAGGTAAGTCCGAGGGTTATTATCATTACCAATGGCCCGTTCCCGGAGGAATCCTGCCAAGGTGGAAAAGCAGCTATGTAAGGCTTGCAACTTCTCCTTCCGGTCAATCTTATATCATCGGAAGTGGCATGTATACAGATCAAATGGAAAGAGAATTTGTGGTGGATATGGTTCAGAATGCTGCTTGGCAATTGAAAAAAAATAAGGAAATGGCTTTTCAACTTTTTCATAATCCTGCTGAGGATTTTCGCGTTAAAGATGCCTATGTTTTCGTCATCGATCAATCGGGTTTTGATTTGGTTAATCCTGGATTTCCGAACCTAGAAGGCCGCAATTTGATGGACCTGAAAGATGCCAAAGGAAAATATTTAATTCGAGAAATGTTCAAAAGCCTTGAAGCGGATTCTTCTGCTTGGGTTGATTATATGTGGCCTAAACCTGGTGAAAGCATCTCCACGCTTAAGTCTGCTTATGTGCGAAAGGTTTGGATGGGAAAAGCATTTTATATTGTGGGTTGTGGTGTGTATCTCGCCGACGCACCTAAAGAAATTCCTTTGTCCAAAAAAATCACGGCAGCAGAATTGAAATCCCTTGTTTACAGCGCAGCAAAAGTTTTTGAAAAAAAAGGTGATAGTGCTTTCCCTGATTTTCGAAAAAAAGGCTCTGAATGGTATCACGATGATATCTACTTTTTTGTTTGGTCTGAGGAGGGAATAAGAACGTTTCATGCGGCCGATCCTCAAAGTGAAGGTGCACCTGTAAGCCATCTCACAGATGCAATTGGCAGGCCTTTTGGAAAGATGTTTATGGATGTTTTTTCTTCAAATGATCCCGAAGCTTGGGTGCACTACATGTATCCTGAACCTGGCGATATTTTTCCGATTTGGAAATCCAGTTTTATTAAAAAAGTACAATTTCCATCGGGAAAAAATTATATCATCGGCTGTGGCATTTATCAAATGGAAATGGATAGCGCTTTTATTGAAAATATGGTAAACCATGCAGCCCTATTAATTCAGGAGAAAGGTAAAGATGCCTTCGCCATTTTGCGAGATAAAACAGGCCCCTTTATATTTATGGATACCTATGTGTTTGTAGATAGCCCCGATGGAATTGAATGGGTTAATCCCGCTCAGCCGAGCTTAGAGGGTACCAATATTCTTCAACTAAAAGATGTAAAGGGGAAATTTGTCGCAAAGGAATATATCCAGGCAGCTTTGTCTTCCGATAATGCCTGGATGAATTATTATTGGTACAGACCTGGCCAGAATGTCCCTAGCCTAAAATATTCCTTTGTGAAAAAAGTCAAATTTAAAAATGAAATTTTCATTTTAGGAGCAGGATTCTATGAAAACAAACATTAACCAATAGCTAAAATCAAATTTGTTTTTTGCCTATTCGCTAATCATTTTTTATTGAAATATACTTTGCGAAAAAAGTCAAATTTTTGCGCAGTCTTATCAACGTAAGTTTTAAATAGCTTTAATTTTTAATCATAATTACTAAAATTCACAAAATGGAAAAGAAAAAAAATGCACCGAATTGGCATGAACAGGATCCAGTCGTAGATCGGTTGGTGCCTATTAAAACTGAAATCATTAATGATATATACGAGTTTAAGGAAACCAGGCAGCTGGTTAAATTGGTTAAGGATGCCTCGGAATTGCTGCTCGAAAAAGGGGAGGAGGCTTTTAAAGATTTTCGAATGGCCGGAAATAGATGGCGCTTAAAGGATACATATATTTTTGTTTTAGATCTACAAGGTAAAATGTTGGTGCATGCCGACCCCAATATGGAAGGGAAAAATCAAATGGATTTAAAGGATATATCTGGAAAACCAATCATACGTGGTCTCATTGGTGCTGCATCCAATTTTCCCGATAGACCTGAAGGTTGGTACCATTATCAATGGCCTGTTCCATCAGAAATATTACCCCGATGGAAAAGTAGTTTTGTGCAATTGGTTAGCACCCCGGAAGGCAAGAAATATATCGTCGGCAGTGGAATGTATAACGATCGCATGGAAAAAGCCTTTGTGGTAGACCTCGTAAACCAAGCGGTCGGCGAAATAAATAAAGTGGGCAAAAATGCTTTCAATCTTTTTCGCGATCCCAAGGGGCCATACATAGTTAAAAATACCTATGTTTTTGTTGACGACATGAATGGTGTGGAAATCGTTAATCCTGCCTTCCCAAATATTGAAGGCCGAAATTTAATGGAATTTAAAGATACAAATGGAAAGTATCTGTATAAAGAGATGACTAAAATGATACAAACACATTCCGATGCTTGGATTGACTATATGTGGCCCAAACCCGGTGAAAGTATTTCTACCCAGAAAACAGCATATGTTCGTTCTGTGCAGGTTGAAAATCAAACCTTTTTGGTTGGTTGTGGTGTTTACCTCGCTGATGCACCTGTGGAAATACTTTCCGGTACCAAAATGAAAGCACAGGATCTGATGGAAATGGTGCGGCAGGCATCAGGCCTTCTCCAAGAAAAAGGTGAAAAGGCCTTTCCTGAATTTCGTAACAAAGGATCCAAATGGTTTCATGAGGATGTGTATCTATTTGTCTTCGGTATGAATGGAGAAAGAATTTTTCATGCCGCTGAACCTCAGAGTGAAGGCAGAAATGATAGCGAGTTAAAAGATGTACTGGGTCGTCCCATTGTGAAAATGATTCTTGATGCAGCGGCCTCTGCTCATGGTGAAGGTTGGGCACATTATATGTATCCCGAACCTGATGGCATCTTTCCGGTTTGGAAGTCTAGCTTTATTAAGCGCGTCACTTTCCCCTCAGGAAAGGAGTTTATGCTTGGCTGTGGAATTTATAAAATGAAGATGGATAAAGCTTTTATTGAAGACATTGTCTCGCGGGCTTCTCTGCTGATAGCCGATCAAGGCAAAAATGCCTTTACCCTGTTGCGCGATAAATTGGGCCCTTTTGTTTTTATGGATACCTATGTTTTTGTCGTAGGCACAGATGGTACTGAACTCGTAAATCCGATGCAACCCTCTCTTGAAGGAAAAAATATGTTGGACCTCAAAGACCTCAAAGGAAAGTTTGTCATACGAGATGAAATTTCTGCCGCTTTGTCCGAAGGTAGCAGTTGGTTAGAATGTTATTGGTATTTTCCAGGTGACAATAAGCCTGTTTACAAACAGACTTTTGTTCGAAAAGTTCAATATAAAGATCAGACGTTTATCGTGGGTTCTGGTTTTTATGGTAGCAATTCTTCGGACTTTCATCTGGGCTTAAATCAAATTCAAAAAACGAGTTGGGCCAAACTTAAAACGGATGCTTTGAATGATAAACTTTCTCGCCAAATCATTTTTGGTGAAAAAGGTACTTTATCTAGATTTTCTGCAAAAGCTGGAGTCTCTATCGCTCGCCATTACCATGCAAGCGAAGAATATGCTGTACTGCTTTTTGGTGCTTTGAAATTTTCTTTTGATGATAAGGATATTGTATTAAATGGTGGCGATGTTTTAGTCATTCCACCCAATGTGCCTCATTCTATTCAAGTGTTGGAAGATGCTGAATTTATGGATTTCTTTGCCCCCATGCGAGAGGATTGGTTTAGAGGAGATGATCAGTATTTGCGAAAATAATTCTGACGAAAAGAAAAACAGGTCCTATACTTTAATATAGGATCTGTTTTTTTATGTTTGAAGACGCTGAAAACTATTTACCGTAAAATTATTTTCAGTGCATTTTTAGCAACAACAACTTTGGGGTTCACAGCAAGAAGCCGATTTTTCGCCGTACACCGTTATGCTGAAAATAGATGTTGGTTTGCTCTTGTATGCCTGTATTTCTTCTGCATTTAGATAGTCTTTCAAAATGTCATCGGGCACGATAATGGGCTTTTCTTTTTGAATTTGTATATTTTCAAAACCTGCATCTACAATGTAGCTTAGGTATTCGTTTTTGTTAATGGCACTGGCTACACAGCCTGCATACATTTCGGCTGCCGATTTGATTTTTTCTGGCAATTCTCCTGTTAACACAATATCCGATATGCTAAAATGTCCACCCGGTTTCAAGACTCGAAAGATGTCTTCAAAAACAGCTTTTTTATTGGGGACCAAATTTAAAACACAATTGCTTACTATTACATCTGCCATATTTGCAGTTACCGGTATGTTTTCAATATCTCCCTGTCTGAATTCTACATTGTTGAATCCTAAATTTTCGGCATTTATTCGGGCTTTTTGTATCATAGCTGGCGTAAAATCAATTCCAATTACTTTACCCGTTTGGCCCGTTTCAGCCCTTGCAATAAAACAGTCGTTACCCGCTCCACTGCCCAAATCAATTACGAAATCACCCTTTTTAATTTTAGCAAATTGTGTTGGCAATCCACATCCCAATCCCAAATCTGCATGGGGATCATACCCCTCTAGTTTGGTATAATCATCACTCATGATGTTGTATATCTCAGTGGAACAACTTCCAGATCCGCAGCAGGAGGATTGATTTGACTCCTTATCCTGCAAAGCAATTTCCCCATATTTCTGCTTCACCATTTCTTTGATTTCAGCTTCTGTTTTCATTTTGTTTTTAAATTAGAAACAATTTTATTTTTCCTCTCTTGGGAAATATTTTTCATCATTTTGCAATGTATACCATATCTCCAATACCCATACAAGATAAGACTTTTATTGCAATTTCTGAAATTTTAGATCAATTATTTTTTTAATTTCAAATGCGCTTTTAAACCCTCTTTCTCTATGAATGAATTTTCCTTTTTCAAAAAATAATAAAACGGGTACTGCCATAATATCGTATTCAATGGCTTTTTCCATATATTCATTAACATCAAGCTTGCAAATGAGGAAGTTTGGATTTTGTGTTTCCATCAGGATTTTTAATTCCTTTTCTAAATGCTTACAAGGCCCGCATCCTTCTGTATAGACATCTACGATAATGTTTGCGTTTTCAGAAATTGCTTTCTCGAAATTTTCTTTGTTTAATTCCAATAGTTCCATTTTTTTTGTTTTTTAAGTTTTAGATCACGCAAAAATCAACTTAAACTTGATATCAATCAAATTGATATTATCTATATTTGTATAAAAATTATCTATATGAATATTCAGCAACTAGAATACATTATAGCGATTGATGACCACCGACATTTTGTGACCGCTGCTGATAAATGTTTTATAACTCAGCCCACCCTTAGTATGATGGTACAGAAATTAGAGGAAGAGTTAAATACTAAAATATTTAACAGAAGTATACATCCCATAGCTCCTACGCCAATGGGTGAAAA
>CANKSK010000089.1 GCA_947485425.1 Bacteroidota bacterium
TATTTCATCGGTGATGGTTGTAAGTCCTGAAAGAAAAGTGGTAAATACAGATTTCAAAGCCCCCGGGTCTATTACCTATGATACGCGTATGTTTAGCAATATTTCTGCTCGAATGAGTGGGCGAATTGAAAAAATGTATGTTCAATATGCATTTCAAGAAATCAAAAAAGGGGATAAACTTTTTGATATATATAGTCCTGAAATAATAACGCCACAGCGCGATTTGATTTATTTGATGAATCACAATTACACTTTGGAAGAACTGAAAAAAACGGCTAGTTTGATAGAAGATGCCAGAGAAAAATTGTTTCAATTGGGATTTACCAGAGATGAGGTTGATCAAATTGAGAGATCAAAAAAAGGTTTGGATGTACTCACTGTATATAGTCCTTCGGAAGGACATTTGCATGAATTGCAGATGAACGATTATCAATCGGGCGAGGGGATGTATAGTCCAAATCAAATTCAGAATCCCCGTCTTTCATTGAAAGAAGGCATGTATGTAAAGAAAGGGCAGAATGTACTCAGTTTAATTTATCCCCATACGGTTTGGGCTGAGTTGAATATCTTTCCTGAAGATTATTCCAAAATCCATTTAAAGCAAGAATTATCCATTGCTTTGAATGATCGAAAAGATACGCTGATAAAAGGGAAAATAGATTTTATAGAACCCATTTACACAAAAAATATTAAATCCTTGCGTGTTCGGGTGACTCTCGACAATTTTAAGCATATCTTGAAGGTGGGGCAGTTGGTGAGTGCTACGATACAATCATCGCCGAAGGAGGGTTTGTGGATTCCAATCAGCTCTGTGATAAACCTCGGAACCCGAAAAATGGTATGGATTCAAAAAAGTAAAGGGGTCTTGGTTCCAAAGGAAATTATGACGGGGGGGACTACAGCATCCATGTATGAAGTTACATCTGGTCTGGATGAAAAGGATCGCATCGCACTGAATGCTGCATTCATATTAGATAGTGAAACTTTTATTCAATGAAATGGCTATGAAAATAAAGCACTTGTTTATTTGGCTATTATTGATTTTTCTGATGGCATGCACATCGGCAGAAAAGAAAGCGGATGATCCTTTTGTTTTTTATACCTGTTCAATGGATCCTCAGGTGATGGAGAAAAAGCCAGGCAGATGTCCTATTTGTAAGATGGATCTTACGCGCATTAAAATAGATCCAAATCAAAATCAGCAGGAAATCAAGTTGAGCGAGCGGCAAATAAAACTTGCAAATATTGGCATTCGGCCCGTGGAAGAGGTTTTATTTGGTAAGGAAAAAATATTGAATGCTACGATAACAGAAAATGAAAATTTGACAAAGTCGTTTGCTTCGCGAATGAATGGACGTATAGAAAAATTATATGTTCAATTTATTGGTCAGAAAATTGAAAAAGGTGATAAGTTATATGATATCTATAGCCAAGATTTGCTTCAGGCAGAGCGGGAGTATTTGATGGCTTTTGAAAATGAAAAATCTGTATCCGAAAATGGTCTTCATTATTCCGGTTTTCTGAAATCGGCATTAAATAGATTGTTTTTATTTGGGTTTGATGAACAGCAGCTGAAAAAACTGGAAACCGATGGACAAGCATCTGCTTTTTATACGGTGCTCTCAGAAAGTTCTGGTGTAATCACCTCATTGAATATTACCCAAGGGGACCAAGTGGAGGAAGGGCAAGAGTTATTTAAGGTGTCGGATTTATCATCTTTATGGGTAGAAGCAGAATTGTTTGGCAACGAAATATTGCAAGTAAAAAATAACACAGAAGTTAAAATTACCTTTCCGGGATTTCCCGGAAAAACGGTGTTTTCTAAAATAGCGTTTATGAGTCCAGAGATGTTGCCGGGCTCAAGAATCAATTTAATACGCGCAGAAATTTCCAATGTAGATTTAAATTATCAGCCCGGAATGCTTGCTTTGCTATCCTTTAGAAGCGGTGTTAAAAAGACAATAGCCATACCATCCGATGCTTTGGTTATGGATGAAAAGGAAAATACGGTATGGCTTCAAATCAGAAAAGGCGTCTATCGGGCACAAAGGGTAGAGATCGGTATTCAGGGTGTTGATAGTATTGAAGTGGTGTCAGGTATCTCTCAAGGGGATAGGCTTGTTGTTAGTGGCGTATATCTTCTTAACAGTGAATATTCAACCCGCAAGGGAAATCGTTTTACAAAAGAGCATGCTCACTAGGAAAGCATTTGGGGTTGTTAGGTGTTTTTTGTATGGGCAATATCTGAAATTTTTCATACATTAGCCGATTATCATTGAATATGGAATACGAAATTTTAGAATTAAAAAACGGTTTACGAATTATTCATTCGCATAAAAAGGATGCTGAAATTTCGCATTGTGGTCTATTAATCAATGCCGGTACCCGAGATGAAACCCCTGAAGATGCAGGGATAGCCCATTTTATTGAGCATGTGCTTTTCAAAGGGACAAAAAAAAGAAAAGCTTTTCATATTCTCAATAGGCTTGAATCTGTAGGAGGTGAATTAAATGCGTATACAAGTAAGGAGGAGACTTGCGTTTATGCTTCATTTTTAAATATGCATTATGAACGCAGCATAGAAATTTTGGCAGATATCAGCTTTAATTCAATTTTTCCGGCAAAGGAAATCGAGAAGGAAAAGGATGTGATTATTGATGAAATTAAATCCTATCAGGACAATCCCATTGAGCAGATACACGATGAGTTTGAGGAGATTATTTTTTCTGGTCATTCCCTTTCAATTCCCATTTTGGGAACGCCTCAATCGGTAAAAAAGTTAAATCGATCTAAAATCCTTCGATTTACGAAAGAATATTATGCCCCTGATAATATGGTATTTTCCTCTGTAGGAAATATTTCCTCTGATCAATTGGTTCAATTGCTTGAGAGGTATTTTGGGTCGATAAAGCCTTCTGCGCATGTGCGGGAACGGAAAGCTTTTAAAGGATATAAAAAGCGAGATATCGTTTATAAGAAGGAAAACTATCAGGCACATTGTGTGATTGGAAATGCCGCTTATGGATATAAGCATAAAAATAAAATGGGTTTCATATTATTGAATAATTTGTTCGGTGGTCCCGGTATGAATTCCAGGCTTAATTTGGCGATTAGAGAAAAATATGGATATACTTACAATATTGAATCAAACTATACACCCTATATAGATACAGGTGTATTTACAATTTACCTGGGAACAGATCCTTTGCATTTGGATAAATCCATCGGATTGGTTTATAAGGAGCTTGATAAGTTGAAAAACAAATTATTGGGTACCCAGCAACTGAAACAAGCCAAGCAGCAGATGATAGGACAAATTGCCATGGCGCAAGAGAGCAGGTCAGGCCAGATGATATCTCTAGGAAAAAGTTTAATGAATTTCGGGAAAGTAGATGCTTTAAAGGATATCTATCAACAGATTGAGAAAATTAGTGGCTCTCAGCTGTTAGATATCGCCAATGAAGTATTTGATGAAAAAAGATTAAGTACCCTGATCTATAAATCGTAATATCAGATGGAGTTTATTTCAGCAGAACTCAATGAATATGTAGAGTCGCATACCCAGCAAGAGCCTGTGGTGCTTGCAGAACTGTTTCGTGAAACACATGCCAATATTCTTATGCCTCGCATGATTTCGGGGAATTTGCAAGGGCAAATATTGCGGATGATATCGTTAATGATTCGTCCGAAGCAAATTTTGGAATTGGGAACGTATACAGGGTATTCTGCCATTTGTTTAAGTGATGGATTGGCAGAAGGAGGTATTTTGCACACCATTGACAATAATGAAGAGCTAGAAGAAATGGCTTTAAAATACTTTCAGAAGGCAGAAGTAGCCCATAAAATTAAATATTATCAGGGTGAAGCCCTGCAAATAATACCCCAAATAGAGGAGATTTTTGATTTGGTTTTCATTGATGCGGATAAAATCAATTATTCTTCTTATTTTGAGCTTGTATTACCTAAGTTGCGGCCGGGGGGATTTATTCTTGCGGATAATGTGCTATGGAGTGGAAAAGTATTGGGGGGGACACATAAACCAGATAAAGATACCCAAGCCATCGATGCCTTTAACAAGAAAGTTCATCAAGATGAAAGGGTAGAACATGTTCTTCTTCCTTTGCGTGATGGAATCATGCTCATCCGAAAAAAATAAAGGATTAAACCTTGCGTTAAATTCGATGTCTAAACAAATAATTAAACCATTTATAAACCTTAAAAAATCAATCGTATGAAAAAGTATTTGAAAAGTTTAGCCGTAATGAGTATGTTGTTCTTCAGCGTAAGCGGAATAATGGCACAACAGCCACAAGCTAGAAAAGCTTTTAGCGCTGAGGAAATCGCTGAAAAACAAGTAGGTATTTTAAAGTCGCAATTGTCATTGACAGATGAGCAGGTGGCAAGTATAAAAGTTTTATTTGCTGAGCGCAATACAAAAGTTCAGGAACTGAGAAAAAATAGCAATGGAGATAAAGAAGTATTGAAAAAAGGCGGTAAAGAAATTCGTGCAACAACGGATGCCGGTTTATTCAAAATTTTAACGCCAGAACAAAAGGCTCAATATGCTAAAATCAAAGAAGAGCGCAAAGAGACCCGTAAAAACCGTGCTTTAGATAAAAAATAATTTGTATGGAGAAGCTTTTAAAGGATGATTATATTCATGGGGGTACCCAAAAAGATTTTTATCAAGAGGATGAGCGGGAGTTTTGCCATTGTCCATTGTGTGATGCGAATGATTTTGTGCATATAGACTCCGACAGAGGTCTTTCTGTTGTTCGTTGTAAATCGTGCAATCTCATTTATACCAATCCAAGGGCAAAGAATGCCGATGAAAATTATTTTGGGGATGCCTCTGTTTTTCACAGTGAAGCCAGGCTTATATTCAAAGGTAAAAAGGTACATCATCGCGATCGTAACTACGAATATGAGTTGGAGCAGATCAAAAAAATAAAACCCTTTGGAAGATTGCTAGATGTAGGAACCAATATGGGATTCTTTCTGCGCAAGGCTAGAGAGTTTGGATATGAAACCGAAGGTGTTGAGCCTAGTCCTGCATTATCAGATATTGCCAGAAAGGAATGGGGTTTAAAGATTCACACTTCCTATCTGCAAGATGCTGATCTGCAGGAAAATCATTATGACATCATCACCTTGATAGATGTTTTTGAACATGTTATCAATCCCAAAGATTTGTTGGCTACTTCTTATCGCCTATTGAAAGAGGATGGCATTATGGCTATCAAAGTGCCTAATGGCGATTATAATCATTTCAAGATGAAGCTTGCACAATGGAGTGGAAAAAAGGAAAATATGGACATCTGGGACTGTTGTGAGCATGTTGTTTATTACACCCCGGCGACCTTTAAAAAGATGGCTGATAGCTGCGGATTTAAAGTTCGCAGCTATTTTGTGCCTCTGCCAATTCACAATCCAATATGGGCCAACCTGGTCGGACATTATTATCAATATCCATCCCCCTTCATTCTCGATTGGAAAAGAATTCTCATGCGTAATATTTTTTATCGCATTGGAAAATTTGAAAAGATTTTTGGCGGCAAGATTCGGTTTGGCCCTGATCTGATGTTTATTGTTGAAAAGAAAAAATAAATTACCTGCTTGCCTCTATGAA
>CANKSK010000090.1 GCA_947485425.1 Bacteroidota bacterium
ATTATTTCTATAGGCGTGATTGCCATCACTGGCTGGATATGGTATATGATTAAAACCGGAAAAAGCTCAAAAGCCTAATTTTTCGTCCATTTCAATTTTATTTCTTTCAAAGCCTATTCTTGATTTGGCAAATTTCCTGTTGGGTGTTTTGCCATAAAATCATTGGATATATTTTTCAATATCTTTTCGATAAACCACCCCTTCAAATCTTATTTTTTCCGCTTCTTTGATCAGATGAGGCAAGATACCCGTAAAATTTTCTCCTACAGAAACCACACTAAGCACCCGCCCTCCTGCCGTTTCATGCATATTTTCTTTATTTAAATGTGTTCCGGCATGAAACAAAAGGGCATCGGTAATCAGATTGACTCCTGTTATCGGAAATCCGATTTTATATTTATGGGGATATCCTGAGGAGGCCAATACCAGAGCCATGGCAGATTTTCTTACATGCCTCATGCGCGAGGAGGATAATTCCTGTTTGGCCGCAGCGCAAAGCAATGCCAGCAAATCCGATTTCAGCAGGGGCAAAATGCATTGGGTCTCGGGATCACCCAGTCTCACATTATATTCCAACACCATTGGCTTGCCATCAACCTGAATCATTCCGAAATACAGAAAACCTGTATACATGAGATTTTCTTTTTTCATTCCGGCAAGGGTAGGCTCAACAACGTCCTTGAGGAGTCTGTCTTTGAAGTTCTTTGATAAGAAGGGCACTGGAGAAACGGCAGCCATTCCACCGGTTAAAGCACCCATATTTCCATCTTCTGCATATTTAAAATCGATGGCCGAAGGAAGTATCTTCCAAGATTTTCCATCAAGCAACACAAAAAAAGAAAACTCCTTTCCTTCCAAAAAACGCTCTATGACAACTTGTTTTCCGGAATCACCTAAAACGCCTTCCTTAAAAAAAGAATCGAGCACTTCAATAGCCTCAGACTGATGATGTGTTATTCTGACACCTTTTCCTTTTGCGAGGCCATCGGCTTTGATCACATATGGTTGCTGCGCACTTTTAAGATATTGCAGAGCCTCATCATATTCATCTTGATTAAAAACCTTGTAATCAGCCGTTGGAATATGATGGCGCTTCATAAAGTTTTTGGCAAAAACCTTGCTTCCTTCTAAGATGGCGGAAGCCTTTGAAGGCCCTATGAGCATTGGTGCAGAAGCCTTCAACCTCTCTTTGATATAGTCACATACGCCTGCTACCAGAGGTTCTTCAGGACCTACTACCACCAATTGAATATGAAATTTTAAGATTACCTGAACGATGGATTCAAAATCGCGCAAATCCAAGGCAATATTTTGAGCGATATTCGATGTTCCCGAATTACCAGGGGCCACGAATATTTTTGAACACAAAGGACTCTGGCTGATTTTCCATGCCAGCGCATGCTCTCTGCCTCCGGAACCCAAAATCAATACATGCATTCTTTCCTGCAAAATAATTAAAGAGGAATATTTCCATGCTTTTTGCGCGGAAGATTGACAGCTTTATTTTCGAGCATTGCAAAAGAACGAATCAGTTTTTTTCGGGTTTCAGAAGGAAGAATTACTTCATCTACAAAACCTCTTTCGGCAGCGCGATAAGGGTTGGCGAAATGGGCGATATATTCCTCTTCTTTTTCTTTCCATTTGGCTTCTTTATTTTCTGCTTCAGAAATTTCTTTTTTGAAAATAATTTCAGCAGCACCCCTGGCACCCATCACGGCAATTTCTGCCGTAGGCCAAGCATAATTCATATCGGCACCGATGTGTTTGGAATTCATTACATCATAGGCTCCACCATAGGCTTTTCTGGTGATCACGGTAATACGAGGCACTGTGGCTTCACAGAAAGCATAGAGCAATTTTGCGCCATTGGTAATGATACCATTCCACTCTTGATCCGTTCCTGGAAGAAATCCCGGTACATCTTCAAATACAAGCAAAGGAACATTAAAAGAATCGCAAAAACGCACAAAACGTGCCGCCTTTGTGGATGCATTGATATCCAAAACCCCGGCTAAAAAAGCAGGCTGATTGGCGACAATACCAATGCTTCTGCCAGCAATACGGGCAAAACCGACAACGATATTTTCAGCGAAATTTTTATGTACTTCTAGAAATGAATTTTCATCAATTACTTCTTGAATTACCTCGCGAATATCATAAGGCTGATTGGGATTATCCGGAATCACTTTGTTTAATGCAGGCCTAGATTCATCGCTCATTTCATAGGGATATACCGGTGCATTGTCTTCACAATTTTGCGGCATATAACTGAGAAGTTTTTTGATATGCGTAATGCATTCTATTTCATTCACACATGAAAAATGCGTAACCCCAGATTTCACTGAATGTGTAGAGGCACCGCCCAATTCTTCAGAAGTAACCTCTTCATGTGTTACTGTTTTTACCACATTGGGACCGGTAACAAACATATAGGAGGTATTTTCAACCATCAAAATAAAATCTGTAATGGCGGGAGAGTACACCGCGCCGCCGGCACATGGGCCCATGATAGCAGACAATTGAGGGACTACACCAGATGCGATGGTATTTTTATAAAAAATATCTGCATACCCACCAAGAGAAACTACTCCTTCTTGAATACGAGCGCCACCAGAGTCATTTAGGCCTATAACGGGAGCCCCATTTTTTACTGCCAAATCCATGACCTTGCAAATTTTTTCAGCATGCGTTTCTGATAGTGACCCACCAAAAACGGTAAAATCCTGAGAAAAAACATATACAAGACGACCATTTACCGTACCATATCCTGTAACCACACCATCACCGGAATACTTCTCACGTTGCAGTCCAAATTCATGAGAACGATGGGTAACCAACATGCCTATTTCTTCGAAAGACCCTTCATCAAGTAAGAAATGTAAGCGCTCACGAGCGGTTAATTTCCCCTTTTTATGTTGACTTTCAATTCTTTTTTCCCCACCACCGAGATGTGCTTCAGCGATTTTATTTTCGAGTTCCTGGATTTTTTGGTTCATCTTTTTTTGTATTTCTTGTATAATTTATAACTGAGCAGCAAGCTCTTCTGTCATTTCCATGTTGTGATATACCGCCTGCACGTCATCGTCCTCTTCAAGCAATTCTATCAATTTTAATGCTTTTTTAGCCGTTTCAAAATCTACCTCACTGCTCGACTTGGGAATTCTTTGCAACCCTACACTTTCCGCTTCCACACCCAATGCTTCCATTTTTTTTTGCAAGAGACCAAAATCTTCAAACTTGCAAGTAACGGTAAAAAAGCCCTCATCGAGTTCTACATCTTCAGCACCGGCATCAATCATTTGCATCACAAAAGCTTCTTCATCCCTCGCTTGTTGAGGAATGGTAAAAATCCCTTTGTGATCAAAAATAAATGACAAAGAGCCATTTGTACCTAGTGCCCCTCCATATTTTGAAAAAAGGCTTCTCACCAAGGAAACGGTTCTATTCATATTATCCGTAGAGCATTCCACAAAAATGGCAACCCCTCCCGGGCCATACCCTTCATAGGAGGCCTCTATATAATTGGAGCCGCCGACTTCTGATCCTTTATGAATGGCGCGCTGAATATTATCCTTTGGCATATTGGCACCTTTGGCATTCGCCAAAGCCAGCCGAAGCCGAGGATTAGCATCTGCATCAGGACCATTTTCCTTCACAGCAACGGTAATTTCCTTTAAAATTTTTGTAAAAATTTTTCCTCTTCGTATGTCTTCAACTCCTTTTTTCCGCTTGATCTTCGACCATTTATTATGTCCTGACATGAGCTATAGAAATTAACAAAGTATCAATCCAATTTTAACACGGCCATAAAAGCAGATTGAGGAATTTCCACATTGCCCACTTGCCTCATTCGTTTTTTTCCGGCTTTTTGTTTTTCAAGCAATTTACGCTTTCTAGAAATATCACCACCATAACATTTTGCCGTTACATCTTTTCTAAGTGCTTTCACCGTTTCACGGGCAACAATTTTAGCACCAATAGAAGCCTGAATGATAATTTCAAACTGCTGTCGCGTAATCAACTCCTTGAGTTTTTCGCATATTTTTTTCCCAAAGGTATGTGCATAGTCTTTATGAATTAATGCAGAAAGAGCATCTACCGGCTCACCATTGAGACGAATATCCATTCGAACCAAATAAGACTCGCGGTATTCTATCGTGGTGTAATCGAAAGAGGCATACCCTTTGGATATGGTTTTTAATCTATCATAAAAATCAAAAACGATTTCAGCAAGAGGCATTTCAAAAACCAATTCCACCCTATCGGTGGTAAGATAAGATTGATTTTTAATGATCCCACGTTTGTTGATACAAAGCGTCATGATGGAGCCCACAAATTCTGATTTGGTAATAATCTGAGCACGAATATATGGCTCTTCTATTTTCATCAACTTACTGGGATCGGGAAGATCCGATGGATTATTTACGATGATTGTTTCACCATTGGTAAGATAGGCATTGTAAGATACGTTGGGCACCGTGGTAATAACGGTCATATTAAATTCTCTTTCGAGGCGCTCTTGAATAATTTCCATATGAAGCATCCCCAAAAACCCGCATCTAAAACCAAATCCCAAAGCCGCAGAGCTTTCAGGTTCAAAAACAAGGGCCGCGTCATTCAGCTGAAGTTTTCCCATTGACGCGCGCAACTCTTCAAAATCATCAGTATCTACAGGATAAATACCGGCAAATACCATTGGTTTTACATCCGTAAAACCCTGAATGGGCTCGGGACATGGATTGCTTACACTGGTAAGGGTATCGCCTACCTTCACTTCACGGGCATCTTTGATGCCTGAAATGATGTATCCTACATCGCCCGCACTAACCACATCACGGGGATTTTTATCTAATTTAAGAATGCCAATTTCTTCAGCAATATATTCGTGACCGGTGGCAAAAAACTTCACCCGCTCTCCTTTTCTTAATTCGCCGTTCATCACGCGAAAATAAGCTATAATGCCTCTAAAAGAGTTGAAAACGGAATCAAAGACAAGGGCCTGTAAAGGTGCTTTGGGTTCTCCCTTTGGCGCGGGTATTCTTTTTACAATTGCCTCCAAAATATCATAAACACCCATTCCTGTTTTTCCACTTGCGGCAAGGATTTCATCCCTATCACAGCCAATAAGATCAACAATTTGATCTTTTACTTCTTCAGGCATGGCACTAGGAAGGTCTATTTTATTCAGTATCGGAATGATGGTAAGATCATTTTCCAATGCCAAGTACAAATTAGATATGGTTTGGGCTTGTATACCCTGGGCGGCATCTACAATGAGAAGAGCGCCTTCACAGGCTGCAATAGAACGAGAAACCTCATATGAAAAATCAACGTGACCTGGGGTATCAATTAAGTTCAAGATATATTTTTTTCCATCGAGTTCATAGTTCATCTGAATCGCATGACTCTTGATGGTAATTCCTCTTTCTCTTTCCAAATCCATATCATCAAGCACCTGGGCTTGTTGATCTTTCTTCGATACAGTTCCTGTATATTCTAGCAAGCGATCGGCAAGTGTACTTTTACCGTGATC
>CANKSK010000091.1 GCA_947485425.1 Bacteroidota bacterium
ATTTAAATCTTCTTCAGCTTTATAAAGCAATACTTCCATATTCCCATTTCTCCAGCGGTAAATGGATTGCTTCACATCACCAACAATCAAGGAAAACTTATTTTCTGCGAGGGAATTTTTTAATAAGGGTAGTAGGTTATTCCATTGACTATCGGAGGTGTCTTGGAATTCATCGAGTAAAAAATGGTGAAAATGATTTCCTGTTTTTTCAAAAACAAAGGGGGTATCATTTCCGTTTATAAATTTTTTTAATAGATTTTCTGTATCTGAAATGAGGATGATTTTGTTTTCTTTTCGGTAGTGATTTAATTTTTCTTTGAGCTTATGGACAATTCCATACACATAAAACAATTTTAAAATTTCGCTTGCGGTACTATATTCTTTAGCATGTTTTTGAACATGTGAAACGGCATCAGAAAGAATGGGAAATAGTCTTTCATTGCCTATAGTTTCTAATTCACCTTTTTTTAATGAGGATTTTGAAGCCCACCCACTTTTTCCTGCAATGACATCCAATATGCGGTCTCCAGGTTTATATATTTTAAAAGAAGGAGATCCGGTTATTTTATTGAAATAAGAAGCCACCCCGGATTTTCCGTGCGAAAAATCATCTATTTTTAATCCTGCATTGGCTATGATGTGAAGGCCTTCTTGTCCCCATCTTTTCATCTGAGCTTCAAAGGTTCCTTTTATTTTCTGCATTTCTTTAATAAACGCCTCTGTAGTGATGCCATCTTTCCCTTGGTTGTTCATGGATTCATAGAAGTCTTCTCTAAAAAGTTCTGCCGCCAAAGAATAAATTTCTTCCTCGATATTCAAGGATTTGTTGTCATCAAGACGATAGATGATGTATTTCAGCAGCCATTGCGTAAGTTCTTCATCTTTTCCGGTATCCTGAAGAAGTTTTTCAGTAATGTCTTCAATTACTTTGTCTCTATTGATTTCTACATCATATTTAAGTGGCAAATTCATTTCTTTGGAGAGTGATCGGATGATCTTTTGAAAAAAACTATCGATCGTACTGACACTGAAAGATGAATAATCATGAAGGACTTTTTCCAGAATGATTCCGGCTTTTTGGATGATATCTTCTTTGCTGAGCCCCGTTTCCTCTTGAAGGCTATCGCAGAGTTGCTCTGCTTTCCCTTCAGAAAGATTGGCAAGGGCCTCTGTGATGCGGCTTTTCATTTCTGAGGTGGCCTTATTGGTAAAGGTGATGGCAAGAATATGTCTGTATTCTGAAGGGTTTTTCAGAACAATTTTCAGGTATTCTTTTACCAATGTGTATGTTTTTCCTGATCCTGCTGATGACCTATAAATAAGCAATCCGTTCATAATATACCGGAATTAGAGTTAAAAAATTTGTGTTTAAAGGTAAAACATCTCCTTGGAATTTGGTCTAATCAGAATTTATTTTTGTATTTTTATGATTTCCAATTTGCCGAGATGATGCGTCGACTATTCATATCTTGTTTTTTGCTTATTTTTATGCTTCCCATGGGCTTAAGAGCCACGCATATTGTTGGAGGCGAATTGTATTATATTGATTTAGGCAATAATACCTATGAGATTCGGCTAACCGTTTACAGAGATTGTTGGAATGGAATTCCCGACTTTGATGATCCTGCTGCGGTAGGAATTTTTGATTCTGCCAATCAATTTGTAGATTCTATCATGATGAAATTCAGAGGAAGAATACCGATTCCTCCCATTATCAATGATCCTTGCATTATTCCGCCCGCAAATATTTGTTATGAGGTTACCACGTATATTGATACCATTACCTTGCCACCTATTCCCGGGGGATATCAATTATCATACCAACGTTGTTGTAGAAACTATACCATTCTTAATATTTTTCGACCTGATACAACCGGAGCAACCTACTATGCTACCATTCCTTCGCCGGATGTGGTGAAAACCAATAGCAATCCCCGATTTAACAATTTACCTCCACCCTTTGCCTGTGCCAATAAGCCCTTTATCTTTGACCATTCGGCAACAGATAGTGAAGGGGATTCTTTGGTATACACCATTTGTGATCCATTAGAAGGGGCACGCTCGACCGGAAATTATGATTGCGTGCCACAGCCTTGTGGCGTGCGACCTCAGCCTCCTTTTAATCCACCATATCAGCCTGTTCATTGGCGAATGCCCAATTATGGACTTGCCAACGCATTTGGTGGGGTTCCATTGACGGTAAATCCCAATACAGGAATGTTAAATGCAGTTCCCAATACAGTAGGTCAATTTGTTTATGGCGTATGTGTGAAAGAATATCGTGATGGTGTTTTTATTAGTGAAAGCAGAAGAGATTATCAATTGAATATTTTGGTCTGCCAAAGTGTGATCAAAGCCAAATTAGATACCACGATAAGTTGTGGTAGCAATACCGTTCAATTTTCAAATCAGAGCTCAGGGGCTACTTCCTATCATTGGGATTTTGGTGACCCCACAACCCAAGCAGATACTTCCTTGTTGGCCAATCCGGTGTATGTTTATCCGGATACCGGTGCGTATCATCTGCAGCTTATTGCCATCGGGCCCAATAAGGATTGCGCGGATACCACCAACACCTTGGTAAGGGTCTTGCCTGCCATTCAAACCTCTTTTGTTTCCAATATAATACCCTGTAGTTATCAGTCCACATTTTTATCCTCCATCACTTCCAATGTATCGGGTATTCCTAAATATTGGAATTGGTCCTTTGGCGACGGAAGTTCTTCAGCAGGAAAGAATCCCATTCATCAATTTCCAGGAACAGGGCCCTATCAAGTGCAGTTAATTACCAAAACCAATTTGGGATGCGTAGATACGGTGATACATCCCATTTCTTTTTTACCACTGCCTTCCGTAAATGCAGGTCCCGACTTTTTATTGTGTCGTGGCGACAGCTCCCAATTGGGCAATACATCCAATCCAACGTATCTGTATCAATGGACACCCCCCAAGGGGTTGAGTATCGATAGCATTTCATTTCCGTATGCACATCCTGATAGTACACAGCTGTATACCCTTACGGTGACTGATACCAATGGATGTAAGGCATCAGATGCCGCATGGGTAGACATTGCCTTTTCAACACTTTCTATTCAGGATACTTTACAAATCTGTCGCGGATCTTCAATCGGATTGAATCCTACAGGAAAAAAAACATATCTGTATCAATGGTCTCCTTCTGTTGGCTTGAACAGTGACACGGCCTCTAATCCGATTGCAAGTCCTTTGCAAAGCACTTTATATACTGCACATATTAAAACCAAAACCACTTCGGGAGATACTTGTTTTATCATCAAATCCGTGCAGGTTCAGGTATCACAGGATACCCTTCAGCTTGTTGCACCTCATGATACAAGTGTTTGTAAAAATGCTTTGCTTATGGCAGCAGGTATTGGAAATAATATACATTTTATCTGGTCGAGTAATCATTTTTTTACCGATACGCTAAATAGCTCAGGCATTGCATCGATAGCGGTAAGCCCGTTAAAAAGTCCCACTACTTATTTTATTAAAATATCAAATGCTTTTTGTAGCGCTATAGATAGTGTAAAGGTTTTTACCCATCCGGCATCAATTATTTCAGATCCCGATCAAATCATTTGTTTAGGTGATTCGATAAAAATTTCTGCACAAAATCTTCATCCTTCTGATGTGGTTTCTTTTTCCTGGAGTCCTTTGAATGAGATCATCAGCGGGATGAATACCTCTACTATACTTGTGAAGCCTACTGCAAATACAGCCTATCAGGTGATAGGAATGAATCAGTTTACCTGCAGAGATTCATCTGTTGTGCAGGTGGTGGTTCAGCAGCCGTCTTTAATCAATGTGTATGCTGATAAAGATACGATTTATGAAGGAGAATCCACACCAATACATATTCAAAATGCAGGTGCTATTCAATTTACCTGGTCGCCATCTGCAGGATTAAGCGATATTCATTCCCTCAATCCCATTGCATCTCCTCTTGTAACCACAACCTATCAGGTGATAGCTACCGATGCCAATGGATGTGTTATTATGACACCTATTACCTTGTATGTTAAAAAAGTTCCCTTGTGTGGTGAACCCGATATTTTTGTTCCCAATGCATTTTCGCCCAATGGAGACCTGGTAAATGATAAGCTGTATGTCAGGGGAAATCGAATCCAGGAATTGTATTTTGCGGTCTTTGACAGATGGGGAGAGAAGGTTTTTGAAACGACTTCTCAAACAGAAGGATGGGATGGCAATTACAAAGGAGAAAAAGCAGGCCCCGCTGTATTTGTATATTATTTGAAAGCAAAATGCAAAGGTGGCGATGAATATTTTAAAAAGGGAAATGTAACAATCATCAGATGATCAAGTCCTTGAATATATTGATTATGGGTATGATGCTATGGGCTTTTTCTGCCAAAGGGCAGGATATGCACTTTTCTCAATATCTTTCCTCTCCAAGTAATTTAAATCCTGCATTGAATGGATTGTTTGATGCCGATTACAGATTTGTTTTGAATCACCGGAATCAATGGAGCTCCGTAAGCATTCCCTATACAAGCTATTCCGGATCTGCGGATATGAAATTGAGAATTCCTTATTTTAAAAGGGAGCTGTTTGGCGCAGGGATGCTGATCAATCGCGATAAGGCAGGAGATTCCGAATTTGGAACAACACAGCTTGCTTTGTCTTTTTCGTATATCAAAAGAATGAATGCCGATTCAACTCTATTTGTTTCTTTGGGCATGTCAGGAGGTTTTACACAAAGAAGTCTGAATTATGAAAAGCTTACCTTTGACAACCAATATACAGGTGATTTTTTTGACCCTTCTGTGGGTAGTGGAGAGGTTTTTACCAATACACAATTTATGTATTTTGATTTTTCCTCAGGAATAAATCTCCTTTATCAAGGTTCCGGACCTTATGGTTTCAATGCAGGATTTTCTTTGAGCCACATCAATAGGCCTGCACAGACATTTTTTGGTAATGAAAATATTACGCTGAGCAGAAAAGGCTTGTTTCATTTATCGGGTAGCTATCGGCTGAATAAAAGTATACAGATATTGCCTTCTCTGATGTATGAAAAGCAAAATACCTTTGGTGAATTTCTTTGGGGTTCTTCGGTAAAAATATCACAAATCAGCAAAAAGCTCGATGCGCGTTCTTTTTATTTGGGCTTTCATCTGCGTGCCGCTGATGCCTATATTCTTTCCACAGGAATGGATTACAACAATTTGAATATTGGATTGAGTTATGATGTAAATACCTCAGGACTATATCCTGCAAGTCATGGAAAAGGAGCCTTTGAAGTTTCTTTGATTTATCTGTTGCGTAAATTTAAACCTCAACTGGCTCAAAAGAAATTTTGTCCCCCTTATATGTAATGAAATCAGTGGCATTTTTGAAATATCTTTTTATGGGCATTCTTTTTTTCTTTGGAATGCATATACATGCCTTTGGGCAATCTCTCAAGAAATATGTGAAGGAGGGAGATCAATATTTCAATAGCGGAGATTACGCCTCAGCAGTATTGAACTACCGCTTGGC
>CANKSK010000092.1 GCA_947485425.1 Bacteroidota bacterium
AAATTTACCGCAAATATGCCATTCCGGGAGAAGCGGTTCAATTTGCGGAAGGTGGAAAGCGGTCGAACTATGATGTTGCCCGGATGTATGCCAAAATGAGTGATGAAAACCAAATTTTACTGATACAAAACTTTGTTTTTGATAAAATACTGCCTTCTTTGGCTGATTTACGGCAAAAACAAAAAAATAATTAAATTATTCAAAGCATGTACTAGGTTTTTAATAAAAAATTATCTTTGCTATCCTATTCCAATCAAAATCGAAAAACATTAAATTATGAAATTTATAGTATCCAGTTCATTGTTACTCAAACAATTACAGTCAATTAGTGGGGTTTTAAATACAAATAATCCACTTCCTATACTCGACAATTTTCTATTTGATATCATGGTTGGAGAGTTAAAGGTATCCGCTTCTGATTTGGAAACAACTATGAATACCAAACTGGAGGTAGAATCGAAAGAAGCAGGCAGGATAGCCATTCCGGCAAAAATTCTACTTGAAACACTTAAAAATCTTCCTGAGCAGCCATTGACCTTCAGTATTGATGAAGCTACTTTTGGCATTGAGATTAATTCTGATTACGGAAAGTATAAATTATCAGGTCAGGATGGCAATGAATTCCCCAAGGTGCCGGTAATAGAAGGCGCAAAAAGCATCACCTTATCGAGCAGTGTATTGGGAGAGGCCATTAACAAGACCTTATTTGCAACTGGAACCGATGAAATGCGACCAGCGATGTCGGGGGTTTTGTGTCAGTTTTCGCCTGAAAATTTAACTTTTGTAGCAACAGACGCGCATAAATTATCGAGATATAGACGATCAGATGTGAAATCTGAAGTAAATGCATCGTTTATTCTGCCCAAAAAACCACTTAATTTGTTGAAAAACCTATTGGTGGCAAATGAAATCCCGGTGCAGATTGATTACAATGACTCCAATGCATTTTTCTCTTTTGGAAGTGTAAATTTGATTTGCAGGCTTATTGAAGGAAGATATCCGAATTACGAGGCGGTTATTCCACAAGAAAATCCGAATAAACTCAATATTGATAGACAGTCCTTACTTAATTCAATCCGTAGGGTTGCTATTTTTTCCAGTAAGACAACTTACCAAGTGCGTTTTAAAATTGTTGGCAGCGAATTGCAGATATCTGCTGAAGATATTGATTTTGCCAATGAAGCCAATGAAAGATTAAAATGCCAATACGAAGGAGAAGATATGGAAATAGGCTTTAACGCTAAATTTCTAACGGATATCCTTTCGAATTTAAGCTGTGAGCAAATCATCATTGAAATGTCAGCACCCAATCGTGCTGGTATTATTCTTCCTGCTGATGGAGAACAAGCTGAAGGAGAAAATGTATTGATGCTTGTGATGCCAGTGATGTTGAATAACTAATTCAACTCAAGAACCACCTACAAATCTTACTTTATTTTCAACTTCTGAAGAGGTATAGGAAAGATATGGGTTTTGGGGGCGGCTTTATTCCCACCTGCAAAACATTCTAAAATGTAATGTTTGCTGAGCTTAGCGGATTTTTAATTAATCATTATGGCCTTTAACATTCTGCAATTGCTTTCCTGTATTCCATAGATTTTCTTCCTCTTTGAGTTCTTGTTTCAGCTGTTCTGAGATTTCTTTGGTCATTACCTGGTTCAGATTGGGTTGACCGGCATTTACCCAAGCGGTGTACCAAAAGCTTGCCACGCCAATTACGGCAGCACGCAAGCGTCTTTCAACCATACCGGTAAGCATTTTATTATAAGCAGCAGAATATTCAGCAGAATAAACCTGCATCATTGCCCCTCCCCTTTGTTCGTAGCTGTATTTGAGGTCTGTTGGGAAGGACTTGTTCAAATCTCTTTCCATTTGCAGCACAGAATCTACCGATGAATTGCTGGCGCGGATTATTTTCCAGGTTTCATGCAAGGGATCTTCAAAATACCTGGCTTTCCCAACAAAGTAATCATAATTTTCACCATACATTTCGGGCAATCGGGATTCCCAGAACCCATGTATTCCTTTTTGATTGGTCAACTGTCCATTGTAATTTTCTGTTGTATGTAGCGGCACATGTGCATCACCGATATAATGGCCGATATCGGCAGATATTTTTAAAATTCTGTCTACATTTTTATCTTGAAAAGCAATTGTCAAGCGGCGGAGCATCACCTGAATGTGCCAAGGATTGATGCCATAGGCCTGCAGTGTATCTTCGGTAAATTTTTTAACAGCATCTTCCCACTTTTCAGGAACACTGTCAAAAGGATGTAAGCCATAATGATCGACATCAATATAGTGCCTAGCGGCTTCTTCCTTGATTACATTTCTGCGTTTATCGGGATCAGGGGCATGATCGGTGACGTATTCAATGTAATTTTTATAAAAACCCATCAAATCTGATGGCAAAACGAATACCGCCATGCGATTGATTCGACGATGCCCCCAAAAGCCCCAACCTTCCACAAAAGAAACTGCGGATGCGGTAAGAATTATTATCATGGTGACTATCAGGACTTTTCTTGCTTTCATATGATGTAATGCTTTAAGATTTTTTGATTTTGCGGCGAAACCTATTTATTTTCTATTGAATGTACATTCAATTCAGGCATCTCCAGATGCTGTGGATTTAATTTGACAATGGCGCCATTTTCCATAATGGGAATGACCTGCAATTGATTGGGCGTTAGGCAATATTTCACATCCTCATCGATGTTCAGTTTTGCCAATCTTTTTCGGTGTGATGAGTTTTCAAGAAAAGCATATAAATCATTTTTGGCTGCTATATATAGCTGTTCAGCAGCAATGGAGGCATCACAATTATCGGAAAGACCATAATGACCTTTGAGGTGATGCACAAGTGCCCCGGCAAAGAGGGTATCTTCCATATTGAATTTATTCTCCCAACCGGCGCAAAGGCATATAATGGGTTGATTTTGTGTTTGAAGCCAAGAAACCAGATAATTTAAATTCAGAAAGCAACCAAAAATCACCTTATCGGTATTTTTGGCAAGCTGAACGGCCTGAGTACCATTGGTGGTGGTCATGGCTATTTGGGCTCCTTTTAGATTGGCATTCATAAAATCAAAAGGAGAATTCCCTAAATCAAAACCAGAAACTTTTATGCCTTTTCTTTCCCCAGCAAGTAAATAGCCTTTTTCACGGTAACTGAAGCATTCATCGATACCAGCTACGGGAACGATCTTTTTTACGCCATTTCCAATAGCGGCTGCAATTGAAGAGCTGGCTCTAAGCACATCAATCACCACAATGATTTCATTTCCCTGCAGAGCTGCAGGAAAAAGAAGAGGAGAAAAACAAACTTCGATATATTTTTGTGGGGACAAAATGGGTAAGCGGATTAGATATTAAGCGAAGGGAATTTTAACAACTTTGGCTTTAACGGCTTTATCGCGGATACTAACGGCTACTTCAGTACCTTCTGCTGCATAGGCAGAGCTTACATAGGCCATTGCGATAGATTTTTGCAGACTGGGCGCAAATGTACCGGAAGTGACAAACCCAATGACTTGGCCTGAGGTACCTAGAACAGGATAGTGGTGGCGAGGAATTCCTTTTTCCACGAGCTCAATACCAACTATTTGTCTTTCAACGCCATTTTCTTTTTGCGCTTTAAATCTTTCTGAGGAGGTAAAATTTTTCGTGAATTTGGTAATCCAGCCAAGCCCGGATTCAATGGGAGAAGTGGTATCATCGATATCATTTCCATAGAGACGGAATCCCATTTCAAGACGCAAGGTATCTCTGGCGCCTAGTCCAGCAGGCTTTATACCCTCTTCTTTTCCGGCCTGAAAAACAGCATTCCATAGTTTTTCAGCATCTTTATTGTCCACATACAGTTCAAAACCACCTGAACCAGTGTAGCCAGTAGCCGAAATCAATACATTTTCAATACCTGCCAGGATTCCTTTTTGGAAGGTATAGTATTTCATAGACGCAAGGTCAACAGTGGTAAGTTTTTGGAGGACTTCAGTCGCCTTTGGTCCTTGAACAGCCAGAAGGGAAGTTTTCTCAGAAATATCTTTGAGCTCCACATCAGGAATCAAATTTGCTTGAATCCAATCAAAATCTTTTTGGATATTGGATGCATTTACCACCAACATATACGTCAAGTCATCAATCATATACACCAGTAAATCATCGATAATTCCACCTTCTACATTGGGCATACAGCTGTATTGAACCTTTCCGGGAGTGAGTTTAGAAACATCGTTGGAGGTAAGCTGCTGGAGTAATTCCAAAGCTTTGGTTCCTTTGACAATAAACTCTCCCATATGAGAAACATCAAAAACACCTACCGCTTTGCGAACAGCTTCATGCTCAGCATTGATTCCCTCATATTGAACAGGCATCAAGAAGCCAGCAAAAGAGACCATTTTGGCACCCAAAGCGATGTGTGCGTCTGCGAGTGCAGTTTTTTTGATTGTTTCGTTCATTTCTGTGATCATACGTTTCGATTTACATTCTGCATACAAAAATACGAAAAAAAGATGAATTCTTTTGTATCATCTTTGATTTAAAGTAAGGGGAAATCAAAAAAAATCTTGAAATTTATTGCATTAAAAGCAGAAAAAATCAGGAAAAGAGGCCAAAGAAATTTTCGGTATGCGCCTGAACGGAATATTTTCGAATAATTTTGTCTCTGGAGGCAGAACCAAGCCTTTCGAGGATCGATCGATCTTGCATGATTTTGATAAAACTATGGTACCAATCCTCTTTATTACTGCAGATGATACCATTGATACCATCATCAACGATTTGGGTATTGACGCCGACGGGAGAAACCATTGCAGGAATGCCGAGAGACATGTATTGCAAAGCCTTAAATCCGCACTTCCCTCTCGCCCATTCATCATCAGACAAAGGCATGATACCAATATCGAAGGCGAGTAAATCTTTGATTTCATTTTTTTTATTCCAGGGAACAAATTTCATTGACTTGAGCTTAAACGTCGGGGCCTGATCAGAGATCACGCGAAATTCAAAAGGATATCCCTCCTGCTCAAGCTTTTGAAGAACCGTAAAAATTTCATCCAAAAATTTAATGGTGGAGTGAGAACCCGTCCAGCCAATGATGAGCTTCTCATGGGTATAATTTTTAGTCAGGTTGTGATAGTGATTCGTATCCAGGACCGTGGGAATAAAAAAGACGTTTGCATTAAACTGAGAAGCGTAGGTGCAGAGGTAATCATTCCCGCAAGAGATTTTATATGCCCAGCGGCAAATGGTGGCAGTATTGGCATATCTTTTTAAAAAAGACACAAAATCATTCGAATCAGAGGCATTGGGAATCCAAATGGCATCATCAAAATCATAAATAATTTTTTTCCGAAACACCTTTGCAAACAGCCAAGTAAAAATGGGCAAACCAAAAGGACTATCTTCCCGATGAATAAGGACAAAATCAAACTGAAAAACCCTCAAAACGTCGTAAAATCTGCGCAGGTAACCCAGAAGGAGGCCGAAAATTTTGGGTAAGAAATGTCCAGGTTTA
>CANKSK010000093.1 GCA_947485425.1 Bacteroidota bacterium
CCTCTAAACCAATTAGAAACAAAACAAATTAAAATTTATTATCTCATCTGAAAGCCGTACCTTTGCACCCTCAAAACTGTAAAGTATATACTATAAACAATGAACCATATCAGAAACATCGCAATTATTGCACACGTTGACCACGGAAAAACAACTTTGGTTGATAAAATTCTTCATCAATCTAAATTGTTCCGAGAAAATCAACATCAAGTGGATTTGATTTTGGACAACAATGATTTGGAAAGAGAACGCGGAATCACCATTTTGGCAAAAAATGTTTCGGTAAGATATAAAGATACCAAAATTAACATCATTGACACCCCTGGTCACGCCGATTTTGGCGGAGAAGTGGAAAGGGTATTAAACATGGCTGATGGTGTTTTATTGCTTGTAGATGCCTTTGAGGGACCTATGCCCCAAACACGTTTTGTATTGCAAAAAGCTCTCCACCAAGGCCTTAAGGCTATTGTGGTGATCAACAAAGTAGACAAACCCAATTGCCGTCCAGATGAGGTACATGATGCCGTCTTTGAACTTTTTTATAACCTAGATGCCACAGAAGACCAATTAAATTTTGTAACCGTTTATGGCTCATCCAAACAAGGCTGGATGTCAACAGATTGGCGCAATCAAACTGAAGACATTACCCCTTTGCTTGAAGCGATTGTTGATTATATTCCGGCGCCAATTGCCTTACAAGGAACGCCTCAGTTGCAAATTACCTCTTTAGATTATTCATCATTTGTGGGTAGAATAGCCATAGGCAGACTTTACAGAGGCTCCTTAAAGGAAAATATGCCTGTATCCCTTGTCAAAAGAGATGGTAAAATTCAAAAATCAAGAATCAAAGAATTATTTGTTTTCGAAGGCCTTGGCAAATTGCCCGTACAAGAAGTACATGCAGGAGAAATATGTGCCGTACATGGCATTGAAGGCTTTGAAATTGGTGATACCATTGCCGATTTTGAAAATCCAGAAGGCTTAAAACCGATATCGATTGATGAGCCTACGATGAATATGCTTTTCACCATCAACAACTCTCCATTTTTTGGTAAGGAAGGTAAATTTGTAACCTCAAGACATTTGAGAGATCGTTTGTTCAAAGAAATTGAAAAAAACTTAGCTTTACGCATTGAAGAAACCGGTTCTCCTGACTCCTATCTAGTTTTTGGAAGAGGGGTATTGCATTTATCCATCCTCATTGAAACCATGCGTAGAGAAGGATATGAAATACAAGTGGGACAACCCCGCGTAATCATCAAGGAAATTGATGGCGTTAAATGTGAGCCGATGGAAGTCCTTACGGTAGATACGCCAGAAGCTGTTTCAGGAAAAGTAATTGAACTGGTAACGCAAAGAAGAGGTGAAATGATTTCGATGGAACCCAAAGGAGATTTATTACACCTTGAATTTAATATTCCAGCCCGCGGTTTGATGGGGCTGAGAAACAATGTCCTTACAGCCACTGCAGGTGAAGCCATTATGGCGCATCGTTTTCACGTGTATGAGCCCCTTAAAGGAAGTATTCCTGGAAGAAACAATGGTGTACTCATATCTATGGATAAAGGAAAATCTACACCTTATTCTATTGATAAATTGCAAGATAGAGGTCGCTTTTTTATTGATCCAGGAGATGAAATCTATGGAGGACAAATTATTGGTGAACATATCCGCCCTGATGATTTGGTTATCAATGTCATTCGTGAAAAACAATTGACCAATATGCGTGCTTCCGGTAGCGATAGCAACGTTAGAATTGCCCCAAAAATCAATTTCTCTTTAGAGGAAGCTATGGAATATATTCAAGAAGATGAATATGTAGAAATAACGCCAAAGTCGATTAGAATGCGTAAAATTCTATTGGATGAAAACGAAAGAAAAAGAGCAAAAAATAGTGCGCCTAAAGCCAACTGATTTCATTAATAAATTCGATTTTTAAGGGTATATGAAATGATTGATATCACCCGTAAATATTTCAGTTTACGCACCTCAAAGGCAGTGGCTTACCTCAAGGTAAGCGCTGCTAGTATTGATGCGATAAGAAACAAAACCGTTCCAAAAGGTGATGTTTTTGAGTGCTCAAAAGTAGCAGGTCTCATGAGTGTCAAAAATACACATCATGCTTTACCACACTGTCATCCGATTCCGGTTGAATTCACCTCCGTAAACCACCGGATACTTGACAATCTCGACATTGAAGTAGAAGTTGTGGTGAAGACCATCTACAAAACCGGCTGTGAAATGGAAGCACTGCATGGAGCTTCAGTAGCTGCGCTTACTATTTATGATATGCTGAAGCCTATCGATAAAGATATAGAAATCCATTCGATAAAACTCCTTGATAAAACAGGCGGAAAATCGGGGATTGCAAAACAGATCCGTGGATTAAAATCAGCCGTAATGGTGATTTCAGATAGTGTTTCATCAAAGACTAGTGTAGATACTTCAGGAATTTGGATTGCCAATGCCCTTGATGAAATGGGCTTTGAGCAAAATGCAATTGCGGTTGTCCCTGACGAAATAGATAAAATCCGGGAATCTTTGTCTTCTTGTATTGAGCAAAATATAGATCTTATTATCACAACAGGTGGAACAGGAATATCGCCTAGAGATGTCACTTTTGAGGCCATTCAGCCTTTCATTGAAGAGGAGCTTCCAGGTGTGATGGAAGCGGTACGAGCATACTCTCAAAACCTGATGCCCTACGCCATGCTTTCAAGAGGTATTGCAGGATTTCATAAAAACACCCTCATTCTTACGCTACCCGGATCCTTATCGGCTTGTAAAGAATATATGGGCTTTCTTTTTCCGCATCTGCTGCATACCTTTAAAGTAAAAAAAGGAGAGAGACACGATTAACTCCCTTTTGGAAAAATCCTTATAAATTATAGGAAAGACATCACTCCACAGACTAAAATTCTGTGATCATAAACTCTGTGCGCCTGTTATTTTGTTTGCCTTCAGGTGTTGCATTGGTATCAATGGGCCGCCTTTCGCCATATCCCTTCCAAGTCATTCTGGATTGCTCAATACCTCGATTCACCAATTCCATCACCACCACCTTGGCTCTTCTTTCGGATAATGACAAATTATATTCGTCAGAGGCATCGCTATCCGTATGTCCTGAAATCTCAATTTTTATGGTTGGATTATCTACCATGATTTTATACAAATTATCGACCTCCGTTTTCGATTCGGGCCGCAAAGTATGCTCATCCACATCAAAGAAAATATTGCGCAAAATAATAGATTTGCCGACTTGAATAGACTTTAATTTCACATCATTTCTAACTTCATAATAGGTAGCCTGATTTTCTAAATGCAAGTTTTCAGAATGAAATAAAAATCCTTTTGATTCTGTTGCGATATTATAGTTTTTGCCGGGAGGGAGAATCATCAGATACTTACCAGTCTTTTTATTCGGCCGATAAATTCCATAAAATTCATTATTCTCATTATCATTGATGGTTATGGTTGCATTGATATCAGAAGTCGTATCGTCTTCCAAAGAAACAACTCCCTTTACAAGGGTAAGTGGATACTCTTTTTTATTATCAGGAAAGGATATCGAATAGATATCTTTTTCGCCAAAACCTTGCTCTCTAAAGGATGAGAAATAAGCATGCTTTCCATCGGCTGAAAGCACATAAAAAACATCATCATCGGTGGTATTAATGGGATATCCTACATTTTCTGGTGTTGACCAAACACCATCCGTAAAGGTGCTGGTAAAGATATCAAAGCCCCCCATTGAACTGTGGCCGCTGGAACTAAAAATAAATGTCTTACCATCCGGATGAATAAAGGGCGCATCCTCATCATATTCGGTATTGATTTCAGGACCTAAATTCCTCGCTATGCCCCACTCTCCGTTTGGCAATCGCTTAGATGCATAAATATCTCTTCCCCCATATCCGCCTTTTTTATCACTTACAAAATACAATGTAATTCCATCTGCCGTTACTGAGCAATGGGTTTCCCAGGATTTTGTATTGATATTTGAATTTAGTTTTTTAGGCGTAGACCATTTATCGCCATCCAAATCACAACTGTAAATATTTCCATCGCCATTATCATCTTTATAGATGAAAAGCTGATCGCCACCGGGACTGATATTAATCGTTGCCTCATGGGTCGTGGTGTTTATATTGGCATCAATTCCGACGGGATTGGTCCATTCGCCATCTTCTTTGCGATAGGATATATAAACATCTTCAAAATATTCTCCATCTTCAGTAAGCAGACCACCTGTGCTGCCGGGCCTGCGGGAGGTAAATAACAACTCGGTCTCATCAGCTGTGATCACCGGGCTATAGTCAGGAAATGAACTATTGATAACCGATCCCAAATTGGTAATTTCAACCCGCACAGGATTATCGACCAAGGTTTTGGCAATATTGCACATTTCTATCTGCCTATTGGCCATTTTAAATTGATAATCATCTTCAGCAAAAAAAGCCTTGTACTTGTTAAAGGTCACTATGGCTTCATCCATCCGATAGGCAATGTGGTAAGACCTTCCTAGATCATAATACACTTCAGCAGGCACTTTTCCCAATTTACCGGACTGTGGATGAGAATAGGCCTCTGAGGCAGCCTCTAAATAAGGGATGGCTTCAAGTTTTTGGGTGGTACTGTTGATATAACACTGTCCTATCCGATATTTAATCATCGGCTTGCCGGATTCCAAAGAATCATACTTCAAATACAAAGGCAATGCATGGGTAAAATCACTGAAATCAAAGGCTATTTCTGCCTTTTTCAATATAGCCGCCTTTTCTTTTTTAATTCCATCACTTTGTCGAGCAAAAGCGACAGAATGTGATAGAATGATTAAATAAAATAAGACGCGAAATCTTCCCATATGGCAAAAATAATAAAAAATCAGTATGTATCACACCGAGAATTTTTAGAATCCATGCATTTCAGCATCGGCTAAAAATCTTTCTGCATCCAAAGCAGCCATGCAACCACTTCCAGCGGCAGTAATGGCTTGACGGTAAATAGAATCTTGCACATCACCGGCAGCAAAAACACCCTCGATATTGGTTTTTGAGGAACCCGCCTGCGTAACCAAATATCCATTTTTATCCAATTCGAGCCAGGGAGAAAAAATTTCCGTATTGGGCTTATGACCAATGGCGATAAAAACACCTGTAACCGACAATATACGCTCTTCTTGGGTTTGGTTATTGATAATTTTCGCTGAATGAACCGTTTTTTCACCCAAAATCTCTTTCACCTCATGCTGATAAATGATTTCGATATTGGCAGTTTTTTCAACCCGAAAAAGCATACTCTTAGATGCACGCATTTGCCCTTTTCTGACCACTAGGTATACTTTATTGCAAAGTTTGGCGAGATAAGAAGCCTCTTCTGCTGCGGTATCACCGCCACCTACGACAAGAACATCCTGCTTTTTAAAGAAAAAACCATCACAAACAGCACATGCCGAAACCACAAAGCCATTGAGTATTTGTTCTGATTCAAG
>CANKSK010000094.1 GCA_947485425.1 Bacteroidota bacterium
TGTCGATAAAGGATATTGCCATTGTGCAAGCAATTATATTCAATATCTCAATTCTTTTCTTCTCATTCCTCGTGATACAAATGCAACATTCGCTCTTGATATTTCAAAATTTTCTGCCTGCAATATCCAGCAAGAATTTAAAGATCTAGATTGTGAAATGGCTTATAACCATTACATTCAAATCGTAGGCGATTACAATAAAACCATCTCGCAAATTCCTTCACTTCAGTTTCCTGAAATTGATAGACTATATACCCAAGAAGCTTTTGAATCCAAAGGTTTTTGTAAATGTATTGATAAATATGAAGCGCTTTTGAAATCGATAATCGCTTGCAAAAATTCGGAAAATACCAATGCCATTTGTAAATCCTTTTCTGCTGAAAGTCTATTAAGCAGTGAGGAAAAAAATGAATTAACAAGGCAAATAGAAAATGGGATTGATTGTGCTTTGGATGCTCATATTCCTTGTCATAACGCATTGCTGGATACCCTTTCGATACCGTTATACAACAAAAGAGACAATCCGTGTGTAGAATTTATAAAAAATGCCGCCATGCAAAATGCCCTGATGTTGTATGAGGATTATACATTAAAGTTGATGGATGATATCAGCAATCGTTATACCATGCATTGTATGAAAGCCCTTGAGACCTTTTCTGCAAAATATACTGATAAAGAATATCATTTTACCTTGTATTATTATGATCAGGCGGGAAATTTAATTCGTACGGTTCCACCGGAAGGCGTTCAGCGGCTTCCTATTTCTGCCTATACAGATCCCATGGAGATGCAGATCAACTCAGATCGCACCTATCATACCCATCAGGTGCAAGTCGATCATACTCTTGGTACCGATTATGTTTACAATAGCTTGAATCAATTGACGAAACAATCCAATCCGGATCAGGAAAAAATGAATATTTGGCATAGTGAATTACCAGATGGTTTGCGAAAGGATTTGAAAATTTCCCAAAGTCAATATCTCCCTTCAAATACATCTTATTTGGCAGGATATATTGATAATCAACCGATTACCGGTGGCAAGCGGGCAATGTTTTATGCATCTAAGGATGCTGGAAGTTCCTGGCATAAAATGAAAAATTTGCTCGCATCGGATTTGCGGAAAGTCAAGATGGTCAATGATCAGATTGGCTATGCCATAGGCACAAATTCCACCATTTTAAAAACAATGGATGGTGGGAGTACTTGGGACATGTTGGATATATCTTCAACTTTATCGCCTGGCATTTCTTTACAGGATATATGTGTAAATGCAGTTAACGATGATGCATTGGTGGTCGGCGCTTCGGGAAATACGTTGCTGATAAAAGCCAATGGCAATATTTTTAAAGGTTCTACCTTGTCTGCTGACAATTTGGTTTCTGTGGCTTTCGATGGAAAAAATTATTACGCTTGTGCCGATAAAAAATCTGCGCGGATCTTTAAAAGTTCTGATGGTATGCATTGGTCCATACAAAATTTTTTCAGAGCCTGTGATCTTCAAAAAATTGTTTCTTTACCCAATGGCGGCGCTTTTGCCGGTGGGGAAAATGGTAATTTATTTCGATATGATCCATCTATTGCTTCCTGGGTGATGGTGCCTGCAAGTTCATCCTTGGCTTTCCGAGATTTGTATTTTGCTGATCAATTCATAGGAATGGCCATTCTGGAAGATATAAATGGCATGGGGCGTTTACATGAAACCTTTGATGGAGGAATAACCTGGAAGTGCATCGATTTGATCGGTAATTACAGCGCATTAGAATTTATTTCATCTTATGTAGGCTTTGCTGTCGGTGATAATAGCATCATGAAGCGCATTTTGATTCATCCCCAAAATAAATCCACCGGATTGTTTACCATTTCAGCTCCTTCGGTGGCTCCACTCCAATTGAATACCATTTCTGCAATACAATTGAAATCAGGTGTATATTCTATCGTTGTGGCAGGGGATCATGGTAAATTATTTTCATGTCTTGCCGATTTCAATATTCTTCCTGCAAGCTTCATTTGGTCGGCTATCTCTAATTTTTCTTTGGGGCCAGGACAAAATCAGTATAAAAAAGTGATCATACAAAAAATGGATGTTTCCGATAATCCTGAAATTTCAGGTTTAGCACTCATTCAAAATGGTGAAATTCACGCCTTTCATAAACCAAAAGGTGCCAATAAATTCATGGCTTCTTCCTTTAACAGCCAAATACGTTTTGAGTGCATGGTCAGTGATAATGGATATTATTTATCCGGTTCTAAAATATTTGCCCTTCGAAAAAATAATGCTGTTTGGCAAATTTCGGTCTTTGATATCAAACCAGGCAATGCATTATCCCTTGGCAATACAATTTCACTGCCTGCACCTATAGGATCTGTGCAAATCAATTCAATGGCTTTTTCCAAAGGCCATTTGATTGTCGTTGGTGATCAAGGGACTATCCTTAACTATGAATTGGCTGCGTCAGGAAATAGCATTCTGAGCAGAAAAGATCAATCTGATAAAATATTACCGCTTCCTTTTCATGATATTTTTAGCCTTGCCAATGGAACAGATGCCATTGCAATTGGGGATAAAGGAAGTTTTTGGGAAATGTATATGCCTGATCATTGGCGTTTATGGCCTTGCCAAATCAAGGAAGATTTTTCAATCATCCATTCCCTCAATACGAAGCAGGGTTGGATCGGCACCAAGGATGGGAATGTATATTCATATATGAAAAATAAGATCTCGAAATCCTGTTCATTAAAATCAATTTCGGGGATACCTGTATTTACTATTCATGATATTTTTCAAGATGGGAAAGAACTATATATCATGGGCAGTGATGGAAATGTAGTATATGCTCCTGATATTTATCAAGCAAATCCGATATTTGTAAGGCAACATGCTTGGCTTGACAAACAAAATATTTGGGGAATGTGCAAACGCCCTTCAAGTAAGGAATGTATTGCTGTTGGTGATCAAGAGGGTATTTTTAAAGTGCAAGGTTTAAATGGTTTTCAGATTGATGATATATTTTTTCCACGAATCAATGCCTTCCATTTTTCCAATATAAATGATGGATATGTAGTGGGTGAACAAGGTTTCATCAGGCATACCTCTGATGCAGGATTCAGTTGGCAGGTCGTATGGCCTAAAATGAATGGTGGCAAACCACAAATCATGACTTCTGTGTGGGCTTATGATACCGGAAGGGCAATTATAGCAGGTCCTTCAGGATATCTTCAGCTGCTTGAAAATAATCAATTGAAAAAAAATATCAGCCTACCTTCTGGTCCTGATTTTACCTCTTTTTCTTTTCCTCCTGCCAATCATACCAATGGATTTTTAGCAGGTAAAAATGGTGTTTTATATAAACTGAGCCGAAATACTACTGGTTTTATTCTTTCCAAAATAAATACTTCTGTATTGGCGTCATTTCAAGTGAAGAGTATGCTTGCAATCTCTTCATCACAGGTTTTTTTGGCCGGAACCCAAGGTAAAATATACTATCTAATCGGTACCAAATTTTTTTCATTACCACTTTCTACGGCCTTAGGAAATGCTGATTTTTATACTCTTGATTTAAAAGATGCTAAAAACGCGTATGCGGCTGGTGATCAAGGTAAAATGATTAAAATATTTTCAAATACAGATTTTTCAAAGTTGAAAAATATTCAAGGTATTACTTTCAGCTCTTGTAACTTGGCAGACAACTTGGTGCCTCTTCAAAATAATTCAGCAAATAAAAAGATCAATACCCTTCAATACATGGGTAATTCAAAGGTGTTTGTGGGTGGTGATTACTTTAGTACAATTCCATCTGCAAATTCTTTTGCGAGGATTATTGAAGATGAGTCGATGCTTTATTCTTCTCGCTATTGGTATGATCAATTGGGACGTCTTGTTCTGTCGCAAAATACCAAACAAGCAAATGCTCCTCCCTTGAAATTTACCTATCAATTGTATGATGCTGAAGGTAGACTTATCGAATATGGCGAGAAAGCCGAAAATAAATTGAATATAAAGTTTGAAAATATTTTCGGTGCATATGTCAATGGTTTTTTCAATATGAAAAGCATCGATGCGACTAAATTGTTCGATTGGATCCATGAAAAAAGTGGTCTCAGAACCGAAGTAGTCCATACCTTTTATGATGCAGTGGATTCTTCCTTCGCGAAAAATTTACCTTTGGATTTTACCCAAGAACATCTTCGAAGAAGAATAGCTTCTATTGCCTATGAAAATGTCATGGATTATGATGCCAAAGGGAATGCAAAACTTGAAACCTATCAATATGCAACCCATTATTCTTATGATATACATGGGAATGTTAAATCGCTTTTACAGGATTTTCGCAAATTATCAGAGAGCAATATAAACCCCTATGTTGTAAATCAGCGTTTCAAACGGATTGATTATTCTTATGATCTGCTATCCGGAAATGTAAATGATATGCATTATCAAAATGGTCGTCTCGATGCCTGGCATCAACACTATGAATATGATGCCGATAATCGTTTGTCAGCAGTATATACCAGTAATTATCCAAATGCGGTTTGGCAGGGCACTAAAAATCACCTTTGGGATCAGGATGCTAAATATTTTTATTATTCCCATGGTCCCCTTTCTAGGATTGAAATAGGCGATTTACAAGTACAAGGTGAGGACTTCGCATATACCTTGCAGGGTTGGATTAAAGGCGTAAACAGCAATATCCTTCAAGCGAAAAACGATATCGGTCAGGATGGGAACCCCATTTCAGGTAATCCCAATAAGAATTTTGCCGTTGATGCCTTTGGTTATAGTTTGTCTTATTTTCACAATGACTACATGCCTATAGATGCTGCCAATTGGAAAAAAGTTTCAAATCGCTTTGAAACAGAAAAAATGAATAGTAATTTTGCAAAAGCTGCCGATGAATTTTATAATGGCAATATCAGTTTGATGGTAAGTACAATTCTTTCTCCTTTATGGAATAATGGTGTTTTGCAATATAAACCACAACCTCAGGGGAGTGCTTATATCTACGATCAGTTAAATCGCCTTTTGGAGATGAAAACCTATCAGAATATCGATATAACAGGGAATGTATGGAAAAACAACACCCTAAGTACGAGCAAGGTCTATCAACAAAAATGGATCTATGATGCCAATGGAAATATTCTCAATCAACAACGAAATGATCAATTTGGGAAAACGATTGATCATTTAAGCTATAAATATGCCAAAGATGCTTCCGGCCGAATCATACAAAATCGATTGTATCACCTTCAGGAGGATCCCAAAATCAAATCAAATGCCTATCCTGATGACATTGATGATCAGGGTCTTTTCAGCCCTTCCTTGACAGACATCAATACCCAAAACAATTATCAATATGATGCCCTTGGAAATTTGATTGCCGATAAACAAGCGGGTATTGCGCAGATTAAATGGAGTTTATCCGGAAAAATGCTAGAAATCATCCGTCAGGTTGGTGACAAGGGAA
>CANKSK010000095.1 GCA_947485425.1 Bacteroidota bacterium
AGTGGCAATGCCCCTTGCTTCAACTTCGCCTTTGGCAAAATCATCTGGCGAAAAACCAGATGTTGCAGTTGCTTCTTCTTCGATAGCGAATGCGCCTTCATTGCCCCCGGTGCCTGCTGAGCCGGAAAAAACTCCCGTTCCCATTCCCAAAGTGGTTTCGTCATCTTCACCAATACCCGGAGGGGGGATTTTCAGGATATCCGATGAGCTTTCATCGGATCAAAAAAAAAAACAAGCTGAGCTAAGTACAGAAGATCTAATACAAAGCCTTGGCAATGCTGATGTTCCATTTTCCGGCGAGGACTTGCATCAAGCTTGGCACATCTATGCTCTTGAAGCAGAAAAGCAGGGTAAAATCCGGTTGGCAGCTATTTTAAAGCGCGATTTGGTGCTTAAAGAAAACAATGTTTTGGAGTTGTCTGTTCCTCAAATAGAGGCTAGTGAGCTCAAAGATGAAAAAATGGCCTTGCTGGAATTTCTAAAAATGAAATTAAATAATCAATCAATTACCCTTTCCATACTGGTAACGAAAGTCACCCGCAATGACGCAGAAATTCCATATACAACGGAAGAAAAATATGCGCATATGCTGGTTAAAAATCCTGTTTTAGGCGAGATGAAATCACAGTTGGGCCTTGACATCGATTATTAGACGTGAAGGACTTTGCTTTTCATAACGGTATTCTATTGGTAAAGAAAGTTTTAGTTTTATTAAATTAACAAATCAAATGATAAATAAAAAAATCAAGTTTTTTATGGTTAGCCTTATGCTTGCCATGGTTTTGCATGTATCTGCTAAGGTAGGTGTTGTTTTGAAGGATAATCCAGATCCGCTTACCTATAAAACTATTCCAAATGATCCACTCAAAGCCCGGATTTATAAGTTAAGAAATGGCCTTACGGTTTATTTGACTGTATATAAAAATGAGCCTCGAATACAGACCTTTATTGCAGTGAAAGCAGGAAGTAAAAATGATCCGAGTGATGCTACCGGTTTGGCACATTATCTGGAACACATGATTTTTAAAGGCAACGATAAGTTTGGTTCATTGAATTATGGAAAGGAAAAACCTGAGCTGGATAAGATTGTGGATTTGTATGAAATATATAGGGCAACGAAAGATACCTTGAAAAGAAAAAGTATTTATCATGCTATTGATAGTATATCCGGCGTAGCTGCTAAATATGCCATTGCCAATGAATACGATAAAATGCTGTCCGTAATTGGTGCAAAAGGAACCAATGCCTTTACTTCTTTTGAGGAAACGGTTTATGTAAATGATATTCCTGCCAATCAGTTGGAAAATTGGCTGACGATAGAAGGTGAAAGGTATAGAAATCCTGTTTTGCGATTGTTTCATACAGAACTTGAAGCAGTTTATGAAGAGAAAAATAGAAATTTAGATAGCGATGAATCTAAACTTTTCGAATCTCTGCTGTCAGGATTGTTTCAAAAACACACCTATGGTACACAAACGACCATTGGAAGTATCGATCATTTGAAAAATCCTTCTTTGAAAAAAATCATGGAGTATTATCAGTCCTATTATGTTCCTAATAACATGGCCATTTGTCTTTCAGGTGATTTCAATCCGGATGAGGTGATTCAGTTGATAGATAAAAAATTTGGATCCATGACGCCTCGCCTTGTTGAGGATTACAAAGCCTCCATTGAAGCCCCCATCAATACGCCGGTGGTAAAAGAGGTGTATGGGCCCGATGCAGAAACGATGGTTTTGGCATATCGGTTTGGAGGTGCTTACACCAAGGACGCGGATATGCTTACCATTATTGATAAGATTTTTTACAATGGCCTTGCAGGTTTAATTGATTTGAACTTAAAGCAAAGTCAAAAAGTTCTTGATGCGGTTTCCTCGACCCTGATTTTAAAGGACTATTCCCTTCATTTGTTTTCTGCTGATCCTAGAGAAGGGCAAAGTCTTGAGCAGTTAAGGGATTTGTTGCTTGAGCAAATTGAAAAGCTGAAGAAAGGTGATTTTTCTGATGATTTATTGCAGGCAATTATTACGGATATGAAATACAAAGAGGCAAAATCATTTGAAAATAATGCCGATCGTGCCTATAGCTTTGTGGAGTCCTTTATTTTGGGTCACGATTGGAAATGGTCTGTTGAGAAAATGGATAGGCTTTCAAAAATTACCAAGAATGATATCATTGATTTTGCCAATAAAAACTACAAATCCAATAATTATGTAATCGTTTATAAGCATACAGGTGATGATAAAAATATTCAAAAGGTCTTGAAGCCTGCAATTACGCCTGTTGAAGTGAATAGAGATAAGCAATCTCCTTTTCTTAAAAATATTTCTTCTGCTAAAATTTCAAATTTACAGCCTGTATTTTTGGATTATACAAAAGATATCAATCATTTCACCTTAAATAAGAATAATGTAGGGGTGAATTATAAGTTCAATGAAGAGAACAATACTTTTGATTTATATTATGTACTTAATATGGGGGCAAATCATGATAAAAAAATTGCTTTGGCCGTGATGTATTTGCCTTATTTGGGGACCTCAACACTTTCTGCTTCTGATTTACAGAAAGAGCTTTATAAACTAGGCTGTTCGTTTTCGGTGAATACTTCGGATGATCGCATTTATTTAAATTTATCCGGATTGCAGGAAAATTTTTCCAAGGCATTGAAATTATTTGAAAATTTGCTTGCAGATCCAAAGGCCGATCAATTGGCATTGGGTAATTTGGTTAAGGATGTTTTGAAAAAGCGAGAGGATGCCAAGCTTGATAAGTCAACCATTTTATGGTCTGCGATGTATTCATATGGCAAATATGGTGATCATTCTCCATATAAATTTAAGATGTCAGAGGCAGAATTGAATTCTGTTTTGCCGGAACAACTAACAGATATGATTCGTTCTCTAACTTCTTATACGCATCATATTCTTTATTATGGTCCGATGGAACGCTCTGCGCTCAAAGCATCATTAGATAGTGAGCATAAAATGCCTAATTATTTATTGCCTATTCCTCCTGAAAACAAATTTGAAGAGATGAGTACGGATGAAAATAAAGTGTTTGTTGTTGACTATGATATGAAGCAGGCAGAGATTATCATGTTATCAAAAAGTGTAGGGTTTACACCTAAATTATATCCCGAGACCTCTGCGTTTAATGAGTATTTTGGTGGAAATATGTCTTCCGTGGTTTTTCAAGAAATGCGAGAGTCAAAGGCATTGGCGTATTCAGTTTTTTCGGGATATCGCTTTCCTGCGCGCACAGATCGCTCAAATTATTTGTTTGCTTATATCGGTACTCAGGCGGACAAATTGCCCGAGGCGATGCTCGGCATGAAGAAGTTGATGAATGAAATGCCTGAATCCTCAGCACTTTTTGAGGCATCGAAAGAAGCTGTTATTCAAAGACTCAGGACTGAAAGAATTACCAAATCAGAAATTTTATTTAATTATGAAGAGGCTTTAAAATTAAATTTAGATCATGATGTTCGAAAAGATATATTTGAAAAGCTGCCTTCCTTCAGCATGATTGACTTGAAAAAATTCCATGAAACATATGTCAAAAATAAAAGCTATACCATTTTGGTGCTCGGAAAAAAAGATCAATTGGATTTAAAAACCCTTGAAGGATATGGAAAAGTAAAGTTTTTAAGTCTTCAAGATGTATTTGGCTATTAACTATTTATTCTCCAAGTAGGGGTGAATATTTCAGAATATCATAATGAAATAGAAGTTTTGTTTGTGTGTAAAAATGATAAACATCACTTGGTAACCCCTTCATATCTACATTATAAATTATACCTTTGTGTTTTAATAATAGATTAATACTTAATAAATATGGAAAACGGAAGCAAGATTACAGTAAAGAATGGCATACTCAATGTGCCTGAAAATCCTATCATCCCCTATATTGAAGGAGATGGAACGGGTCCTGATATATGGGCGGCATCAGTAAAAGTTTTTGATGCAGCGGTAGAGAAAGCCTATCAAGGAAAAAGAAAAATTGTATGGAAGGAGGTTTTGGCGGGCGAAAAAGCATTCAAGCAAACTGGAAATTGGTTACCTGATGAGACTTTGGATGTTATTCGGGAATATTTAATTGCGATCAAAGGGCCTCTTACGACACCCGTTGGCGGCGGTATTCGATCTTTGAATGTGGCATTGAGACAAATTTTAGATTTATATGTTTGCTTGCGTCCTGTTCGTTGGTTTGAGGGAGTCCCTTCTCCTGTGAAGGAGCCATGGAAAACAAATATGGTTATCTTCAGAGAGAATACCGAAGATATTTATGCAGGAATAGAATGGATGGCAAAAACAGATGATGCTAAAAAGGTCATCAATTTTTTGACCAAGGAAATGAATGTTTCTGGAATACGTTTTCCTGAGACCTCTTCAATTGGCATAAAACCTGTTTCGATAGAAGGGAGCGAGCGCTTGATTCGCGCCGCAATTGAATATGCCATCGAACACAAAAAGCCTTCTGTTACCATTGTTCATAAGGGTAATATTATGAAATTTACAGAAGGTGGATTTAAAAAATGGGGTTATGAATTGGCAGAAAGAGAATATGGGAAAAATGTTTTTACATGGTTAGCATATGATAAAATTCTTGCGCAATCCGGAAAAGCGGAGGCTGATAAAGCACAGGAAGATGCAGTGAAATCGGGCAAGGTGATCATTAAAGATTCTATTGCCGATGCTTTTTTACAACAAATTTTATTGCGTCCTGATGAGTATTCAGTAATTGCCACATTGAATTTAAATGGCGATTATATTTCTGATGCATTGGCTGCTTGTGTAGGTGGAATTGGTATTGCACCTGGTGCAAATATTAATTATATTACTGGTCATGCTATTTTTGAAGCCACGCACGGAACAGCCCCTAAATACGCCGGTCTTGATAAAGTAAATCCAGGCTCAGTTATATTATCAGGCGCGATGATGTTCGAACATATGGGATGGAAAGAGGCTTCAGATTTGATTTATGCCGGCATTGAACAAGGTATTTCAAACAAGCGTGTTACCTATGATTTTCATCGATTAATGGACCAAGCAACTTTGTTGAAATGTTCTGAATTTGGAAATGAAATCATTAAAAATATGGAATTGGCATCTGTATAAAATGATTTTTTATACACCATGTTTTTTAGATTTATCAAACGAAATCCTTTATAATATTTTTTAAATAGTATTGGTAAATTGTTGAAAAAAAGAGCATTTTTTATGCTCTTTTTTTTTGTGTTCAAGAATTTTCTTTGTTTATATTTATAATTGTTAAAAAAAAATACGGGATTTAAATCCTTTGAAAGCCTTTGTGGCAAAGGGAAACGTTTATATAACACATGCTTGTGTTTTCAACAATTTTATGTTAATAATAAATTTTTGCATATTTGTTAATAACTAATATTTATGATTTAAATTTGTGTATACCAAAATAAATTAAATA
>CANKSK010000096.1 GCA_947485425.1 Bacteroidota bacterium
CCCCTTTTACGCAGTTTCCTCCTTTGTTTTTATGCGTCAATACACCCATTTTTTTTGATCACTCGGCTATAGACCCCGATGGGGATTCGCTTGTATATCAATTGTGCGATCCATTTGATGGCGCCGATACCCAATGTCCTCAACCCGGTTCAAATCCCAACTGTGGCCCTCCTGTAGCACCTCCTTACAATCAGGTGCCATGGAATACGATCTATTCTGGGGGATATCCCTTGAATTCATCTCCGGCTTTGGCAATCGACCCCAAAACAGGTTTGCTCACGGGTACCCCTACAAAAGTAGGTCAGTTTGTGGTGGGGGTTTGTGTGTATGAATATCGCAATGGAGTATTTTTAAGTGTGAACAAAAGAGATTTTCAATTCAATGTACTCGCTTGTTTAAATCCCGTCGCCGCCATTCCTTCACAGCAGGTTTTTTGTGATGGCTTGAGTGTTAATTTTCAGAATAACAGCATCAATGCCACCGGATTCCAATGGGATTTTGGAGATCCCAACAGTGGTGCATCAAACCTTTCTACTTTAACAAATCCAGTGCATGTTTTTAGTGATAGCGGGGTATATAAAGTTAGACTCGTAGCGTATAACAATACCAATAATTGCAAGGATACAGCCTATACCATATTCTATGTTTATCCCTTGTTGAAACCCGACTTTGTTGCACCTCCGCCAAGTTGCTTAGGGGAGGTGTATGATTTTTCTGCTGCCGGCAGTTTTGATCCTGCGGCGACTTTTCAATGGAATTTCGGGCCTGATGCACTCCCTCAGCAAAGCAATCTTCAAAATCCGCAAGGGGTGCAGTTTTCAAAAAGTGGCAATTATTCGATCTCCTTAACCATCTCTCAATTTGGTTGTTTAAAAACCATTACCAAACCCATGGTGGTTTATCCCAAGCCCAAGGTCATCATTTCATCGGCAAACCAGTTTTGTAGCGGAATGAATCTGCAATTTCAAAATCTGAGCACCAATGCATTGTCTTATTTTTGGGATTTTGGTGACACCAGCGTAACATCAGATCAATCTTCAACACAAAATCCATCCTATAATTATCCTGATTCGGGAAAATATCAGGTGCAACTAATTGCCTATAGCAATAGCAATTTATGCAATGATACCGTTATGCAGGATTTTTATGTCTACCCAATGGTTTCGGTATTTTTTACGCCTCCAGCTTCTCAGTGTTTTAAAAACAATTCATTTTCATTTCAGGCAGGGGGTATTTATACCAGTAATGCGACCTTTTTATGGGATTTCGGCCCTGATGCAACGCCAACACAATCTACCAATGAAAATCCAGTACCTATAAGCTTTAACAGTGCCGGAAAAAAGCCGGTGCAGATTACCATCCATCAATTCAGTTGCCACAAATCGTATACAGATACTATTCTGGTCATCCCTGAACCCATACCACTAATCGGTATTCAATCAGACCCTTGTGGTGGCCTGCAGGTGCAGTTTGATAACCAAAGCACCCATGCTGATGCCTATTTTTGGGATTTTGGTGATGTAAGTACACTAATTGATACCTCTTCTGCATTTAATCCGCAATATGTATATTCCATAAGCGGAGCCTATCAAATCACACTTATTGCTTCGAATACATCGGGTATGTGTGTAGATTCTACACACCGTACTTTTAATGTGTATCCCTTGCTAAAGCCTGAAATAAAACCCGTTGCCTCTCAGTGTATTGATCATAATATTTTTGATTTTTTTGCATCAGGCAGTTATGGTTCAGGGGCCTTGTTTTCATGGGATTTTGGTTCATCGGCATATCCGCAGTTTTCATCTTTAGAAAATCCCAAAGGGGTAGTTTATGATTCGGTTGGCACTTTTGCATTGAGTTTAAGCATTTCTGAAAATGGTTGCACCAAATCGGTTGTTGACAGTGCACGCATCCTTCCCATGCCGGAAGCATTATTTAGCATGCCACCATTAGAAGGTTGTATTCCATTAGCTGTTCAGTTTGCAGATAGCTCAAAGTCTGCCACCGTATTAAATTATATGTGGAGTTTTGGAGATGGTTCTATTTCCTTAGAAGAAAACCCCTTGCACATCTACCAGCAGCCGGGTACCTTTGATGTGGGCTTGACAGTAAAAACGACAAATGGATGTATTGATACTTCTGTGTTCATTTTGCCTAAATTAATTAAAGTTTATCCTTTGCCTATAGCAGGTTATGAACTAGATTCCATCGAAAAATCCGCTTTTGATCCCACCTTTGAATTTTATAATCTCTCACAGGGAGCAAAATTCTGTAAACTCATTTTTGGTGATGGGGATTCTTCTTTAACCTGCAATGTTTCTCATACCTATCCCGATACGGGCACGTATGTGTTTACGCAAATTGTATCTAATATTTTTGGATGCATGGATACCATTTCAGGCAAGATACGGGTGCGTCCTGAATATAAATTTTTTGTTCCGAATGCTTTTACGCCCAATGATGATTTGGTTAATGATCAATTTAAACCCTTGATGATGGGGGTAATTGATTTTAAAATGTACATTTTTAATCGTTGGGGCGAATTGCTTTATGAGGGAAATCAACAGGATATCGGCTGGGATGGTACTTTCAAGGGTAAGCCGTGCCAACAGGATGTGTATACCTATCTGATTAAGCTTGAAAATGTTTTTGAGAAGAAATACAGTTTTGTGGGCTCTGCGACCTTGGTGCGGTAATTTTCGATAATAAATCTCCTCATAAAATTAGGGAATTTTCGTTCTAAAATGTATTTTTGTCCATCAAGATAACCAAACCACAATAGCATGATTGATACAAACAGCAAACCAAACATACATGTAGATCAAGCCATTGCTTTAGAAGATAAGTATGGAGCCCATAATTATCATCCCATACCGGTAGTTTTAAAAAAAGGGAAAGGGGTTTTTGTTTGGGATACAGATGGAAAGAGATATTATGATTTTTTATCTGCTTATTCAGCCGTCAATCAAGGGCATTGTCATCCTAAAATTTTAAATGCTTTAATTCAACAGTCTCAAGAGCTGACACTTACTTCAAGGGCATTTTATAATGATGCACTTGGTGAATATGAAAAATTTGCCTGTGAGCTTTTCGGTTATGATAAATTATTGCCTATGAATACCGGTGCAGAAGGTGTAGAGACGGCTTTAAAACTCTGTCGCAAATGGGCTTACACACGCAAAGGAATTGCTGAAAATGAGGCAAAAATTATTGTATGTGAAGAAAATTTTCATGGAAGGACCACAGGCATCATTTCGGCTTCTACGGATCCTGAGGCCAAAGAAGGTTTTGGACCCTATCTGCCCGGATATATCACCATCCCTTATAATGATGTTGCTGCATTGGAGATTGCCTTAAGGGTTCCAGGTGTAGCCGGTTTTCTAATAGAACCCATTCAAGGTGAAGCAGGGGCGAGGGTTCCTGATGTGGGCTATTTGAAAAAGTGCAGTACCTTGTGTAAGGAGGCCAATGTTTTATTTATTGCCGATGAGGTACAGACGGGTATCGGAAGAACAGGAAAAATGCTTGCTTGTGATCATGAAGAGGTACAAGCGGATATTTTAATATTGGGAAAAGCCCTTTCAGGAGGATTTTTACCTGTTTCTGCTGTTTTGGCCAATGATGAAATTATGCTCTGCATCAAACCAGGACAGCATGGATCTACATTTGGGGGGAATCCATTGGCTTCTCGAGTAGCAATAGCTTCCTTGGAAGTAATCCTAGAAGAAAATTTGATAGAGAATGCCTACATCATGGGTAAGATATTTCGTTCCGGGCTCATGGATATTCAATCGCATCTGATTAAAGAGGTCAGAGGGAAGGGTTTGTTAAATGCCATGGTCATTCCCGCTTTTGGCGAGTTCACCGCATGGGATATTTGCATGGACCTCAAAGAGAATGGTTTGCTGGCAAAACCCACTCATGGTGACATCATACGCTTTGCTCCTCCATTGATAATCAATGAACCACAGATTAGGGAGTGCATAGAAATCATTAAACAAACAATTTTGCGTTTTACCAATTAGAATTAAATCATTCATCTCAAAAAAAATACATTATGGCAAAGGAAAAAACAGTTCGCAAGGAAGTAAAAAAAGCTCCAAAAGATAAGAGCAAAGAAAAAAAAGAAGAATCTAGCTATAAAAAAGAACAAAAAAGAGGATAGCATTCTCTCTATATGCCCATAAAAGTAATTGCCTTTGATGCCGATGATACGCTATGGGCTAACGAAGGTTATTTTCAGGAAACGGAAAAAAAGTTTTTTGAACTTTTGGAGGAATATCTTCCACAGCATACGATCGCGCGTGAACTTTTACAGACCGAGATAAACAATATTTCACTGTATGGGTATGGAATCAAGGCATTTATGCTTTCGATGATAGAGACTGCCATGCGTATTTCTGACAAGACCATCTCCATAGAGGTCATCGAGAAAATTATTGAATATGGCAGAGATCTTTTAGCCAAGCCAATCGAAAAATTGGATGGGGTAGAGGAGGTCCTTGTTTTGTTAAAGGATAGGTATCGCTTGGTAGTCGCAACAAAAGGCGATTTGCTAGATCAGGAGCGGAAATTGAAAAAATCCGGATTGATGCATTATTTTCATCATACCGAAATCATGTCTGAAAAAGCGGAGCCAGACTACCAAAAATTAATAAAGCACCTTGATATTGAGCCATCAGAGTTTTTGATGATTGGCAATTCATTGAAATCAGATATTTTGCCTGTATTACACTTGGGTGGACATGCTTTCCATGTGCCCTATCACATTACTTGGGGGCATGAAAAAATTGAAAATAAAGTTGAACATCCCCATTTCAGACAGTTTGAACACATCAGAGAAATTGTGGGATTTTTAGAGGACTATGATTTGAATAGGATTTAAAAAAAGAATACGCCCTTTTTTGAAGTAACCAATTTTGCATTTTTCTTACATCTGTCAAGGATGTGCTTATAAAGGATTTTTACACTGAAAAATCCTCTGTAGTTTTGCTATATAATTCTTTGATATCAATCACTTGTATCCATGCAAAATATAATACAGAACTCAATTTAATCAATCCTATAAAAATCTCAATCATGAAAAACTTCAACCACATCCGTATCCTAAAATCAGGTCTCATTTTGGCTCAAATTTGTTTTGTTTTCGCTTCTCAGCAAGGCTTTGCGCAGCAAGCAAAAAAAACAACACCAAATACGCAAGCAAATATTCAAGGCGTAATTGGAATGGAAAAGTCTTCGGGACATACTTTGGTAACCTGTAAAGCCAATTATTCGCAAAAGCAAGTGGTTATGAATTGGACACTTAGCGGCAGCACTGACGAATTTGAAAAATATTGGGTAGAAAGATCTAAAGACAAAGAAAATTTTGATCTTTTGGGAGCTGGAGGCAATCGCAAAGAAAATGGTGGACAGGTAAG
>CANKSK010000097.1 GCA_947485425.1 Bacteroidota bacterium
CAGAAGATCATTTTAATATTGAAGCAAGCTTCAATGTTTTATTGAAAGATTATCAGATAGAAATTCCTAAAATTGTTTTTCAAAATATTGCAGAATCGATGGAGGTGAAGTTGAATATCAATTACATCCCCTATAAAAAAGATAAGTAGATTTTTTTTGAAAGGTGCAGAGATATTCCTTAAGCTTATTTTAAATATTCATTCACTTTTCCTTTGTAGGCATTTGAAAAAAAGAAGCTCAATCGTATTCCTGCTGAAGAATACTTGGGATTCAAATTGCCATATAGGCAAATGCCGGTTCCTACATCAAAAAAAACTTTATAGATGGCTTGAAGCTGACCTTGTATTCCTAGGGTTGTGTAACTATTCTCTTTGGGGTTATTGGTTCCGATGATCACTGAAGGCCCTATAAGTGCCATATAGGTTGTTTTAACACTTTCTAGCTTTTTTCCGAAAGATGCGTGAAAGTCGAATAAAATTCTGTCATAATAAACGGGAAAAAGTCCATGGAGTTCTTTGCTGCGCATGATTCCCAATTGGTAATAATGTCCTTTGATATTAAAATGATAATCGATGCCAAAATTGCCATCCAAGCGTTTGATGCCATTTCCACTTATCCCAGCACCCGCGAGGAAATAACTGTGTTTGGTTTTATACTTTGCATTACCCAAAATGAGTTCTTCAGGAAGGTGAAAGCCCAGGGTGTCTTCAGGGTTAATGATCTGCTTCTTCTTTTTCTGTGCAAAAGATTCCCGGGGAATCGCCGACAGAAAAAGAAGAAAGCAGAAAAAAACAAGGGCTTTCACTCGAATCTGATATGTGGAATATACGCGCATGTGTTAAATAGAGCCTACCATTTCTTCGGGTTTAACCCATTCGCTAAATTGCTCTGAGGTCAGCAAGCCTAGCTCAATGGCTGCTTCACGAAGGGTTTTGTTTTCTTTGTGAGCCTTTTTTGCAATTTTTGCTGCATTTTCGTAACCGATATGCGTGTTCAGTGCGGTAACCAACATCAAAGAATTTTCAAGGTTTTTATCAATAAATTCTCTGTTGGGTTCAATGCCAACAGCACAATGTTCATTAAATGAATTGCAGGCATCTCCGATTAAATTCGCTGACATCAGCAGATTATATATCATGACAGGCTTGAAAACATTGAGTTCAAAATGTCCATTCATTCCGCCAACAGAAATGGCTACATCATTTCCCATTACCTGGGCGCAAACCATCGTCATCGCTTCTGACTGTGTAGGGTTTACTTTTCCGGGCATGATAGAGGAGCCGGGTTCATTTTCCGGAATAAAAATTTCACCAATTCCACAGCGAGGACCCGAGGCAAGAAGCCTGATGTCATTGGCAATTTTCATTAAGCTGACGGCAAGCGTTTTTAAGGCACCTGAGCAGGATACAATGGCATCATGTGCAGCAAGGGATTCAAATTTATTTTCGGCAGTGATAAAAGGATGCCCGGTAAGTTCACTTATTTTAGCTGCAACCAAAACATCATATCCTTTGGGTACATTGAGCCCTGTTCCTACTGCCGAACCACCCAAGGCCAGTTCAGAAAGATGTGTCAGGCTGTTTTTTAAGGTCCGAATTCCATGGGTCAGCTGTGAAACATATCCTGAAAATTCTTGTCCTAAAGTCAAAGGTGTGGCATCCATCAAATGCGTGCGTCCTATTTTTACGATGGTATTGAATGCTTCGGCTTTTTTAGCAAGGGTATCACGCAGCAGTTCTACATTGGGAATGCAATGTTCAACAATTACCCGATAGGCTGCAATATGCATTGCTGTTGGGAAGGTGTCGTTTGAAGATTGCGATTTATTGACATCATCATTGGGGTGAATACTCTTTTTTTCATCCATTAAGGATCCACCTGCTAACACATGGGCACGATTTGCAATTACCTCATTCAAGTTCATGTTGGATTGGGTTCCTGATCCGGTTTGCCATACCACAAGAGGAAACTGATCATCTAATTTTCCTGCTAAAATTTCCTCGCAAACGGTTGCTATAGCATCCATTTTTTCTTTCGGCAGTACGCCTAGCTCATTGTTGGCTTGTGCTGCAGCCTTCTTTAAAATAGCAAATGCCTTGATGATTTCATCAGGCATTTTTTGTCCTCCTATTTTGAAGTTGTTTCTTGAACGCTGGGTTTGTGCTCCCCAGTATTTCTCTGATGGTACCTCTACAGGTCCCATGGTGTCTTTTTCAATTCTGTATTCCATCGTACTTTTTTTTAAATGAATGATATGTGAATTTTACTTTTCATAATAATGCATTTCACGGATATATTGATGCACATTTTGTGGCAGCATATACCGAATATCTTTTTTGTTTTTGATAGCCTCTCGGATAAAGCTAGAAGAAATTTCCATAATGGTGGTATCGGTTATTTTTATTCTGGGGTGTTTGCTTTCTTCTATGTTCTTTAAATCGATGCCTGCCCGAGGATACACATATATGTCATGATTTTCAATAATCATTTCATAATTTTTCCATTTGCTAAATCCAGATAAATTGTCTGCACCCATAATGAGTGAAAATTCATCATTTGGAAATTTTTCCTGCAAATAGGTTAAGGTATGAATGGTATAAGAGGGCTTTGGTAAATCAAACTCAATGTTCGAAGCTTTGATGTTGTTATTGTCTTCTAAAGCAATTCTTACCAACTGCAGTCTTTTTAAATCCTGCAACAATGTTTTTTTTTCTTTGAAAGGATTATGAGGAGAGATAACGAGCCAAATTTTTTCGAGATCCGTATACTCAGACATGTAGGAGGCAATAACCAAATGCCCGATATGTATGGGATTGAATGATCCGAAAAATAATCCTATTTTCATTTTTCAATAAATTTTTCAACGAGATTTTGAGCTTCTCGCAAGCTTTCATCAAGGTCTTTATTGATAATGACCTTGTCAAAATGGTTATGGTATGTTAATTCCAATTCCGCTTTTTTCAGGCGGTTCATCAAATCGCTTTGGGTTTCAGTGGCTCTTGATTTGAGCCTTTTTTTCAGGTCTTCAATAGATGGAGGCATTACAAAAACAGCAAGAAGAGAAGGACCAAAAAGTTTTTTTATTTTTAAACCCCCTTCTACATCTACATCAAAAATAACATATTTTCCAAGGCTTGCTATTCTATTGATTTCTGATTTTAACGTACCATAAAATCCACTTTCATAGACTTCTTCCCATTCAATAAATTCGTCTTGTTCAATTTTTTTCTTAAATTCTTCAAGGTCTAAAAAATAGTAATCCTTACCATCGGTTTCGTTGCTTCTTTTTTTTCTTGTGGTAGCAGAAACAGAAAAAGAAAATTGTGAATTTATTTCAAGCAGATGATGCACAATGGTTGTTTTGCCGGATCCAGAGGGTCCACAAAATAGGATTAATTTATTTTCATTTTCAATCATATGGAGGAATAAATAGCTTTCATTTTTTTAAATGATCAAAGGACATTTAGCAATTGTTCTTTGATTTTTTCGAGTTCATCTTTCATTTGAACGACTCTTTTTTGCATATCGGCATGATTTGCTTTTGAACCAATGGTATTGATTTCTCTGCCAATTTCTTGGGAAATAAAACCTAATTTTCTTCCATTGGAAAGGGATTCATTCATCGTATCGATAAAAAATCCGCAATGGCTTCTCAATCTTACCTTTTCTTCTGTGATATCGATTTTTTCAAGATAATAAATCATTTCTTGTTCAAATCTATTCTTGTCAATATTCTCAGGTTTAATCAATTCATGAAGATGATCTTTTATTCTTGATTGCGTTTGTTGCATTCTTTGTTCTTCAAAAACTTCAACCTCCGAAAGCAACTGAAGGATATATTCTATCCGCATCAGTAAGTCTTTTTCTAAATTTTTTCCTTCTTTTTTTCTAAAACCGTCAAAATCAGCAATCGCAGTTTTAATGGTTTTGGTGATCAGTGCCCATTCAGATTCGTCGGCCTCTTGTTTGTTAGACACCACAATTTCAGGCATTTTCAAAACCATTTCAAGAATATTGGCATCCGATTTTAATTCTGTAGAGATTGCGAACAATTCATCATAATAAAATTTTACCAGATCCCTGTTTATGGAAAAGTTTTTTTGTTCTTTGGTAAATTCATAATAAATGCTGACATCAACTTTCCCTCTTTCCAATTCTTTGGCCAATTCAGAGCGGATTTCGGTTTCCTTTTCGCGATAAGGTCCCGGTACTTTTATATTTAAATCAAAAGCTTTGCTGTTGAGGGAGCGTATCTGAACGGTTAAAATTTTATCGGCTAATTCTTCAGTCGCTTTCCCGAATCCGGTCATTGATTTAATCATGGCAATTGGTATGTGTTTTCAATATAAAATAGATGCCTTTAGGGCTTTTTGCTTGTTTTTTTGTTAGGCAGGAATTGATTTTTTTCCTGAACTGACAAGATAAACCCCTGCAAATATAAGTAAAGCTGAAACGATTTTTAGAAAACTTAAATGATCTTGATTGTAAAATAATGCAAACATGGTGGCAACAAGGGGTTGCAGATAAATATAAATGCTTACAATGGAAGGATCCATGGTTTGCAAGGCGATGGTATTCAAGAGGTAGGCAATGCAGGTCGTTCCGATCACCACATAGAGGATGGCCAACCAGATACTAGAGGGTATTTGCTGCCATTGTATCGCTCCAAATTCTTCGTATCCAAAGGGGATTACAAAGAAGAAGCCCGCTAAAAATACCCATTTCATGATGTTAAGGGGATGATATTTAGACATGAGCGGCTTTACAATAACCAAAAAGATGCCATACGACAAGGCATTGAGAAAAACATATATATCTCCTCGAAAGGTATCTGAATTGAAGGAAATCGTCTTGCCCAATGCAAGCAAGAAAACGGCACCACAAGCTCCAAGCAGAATGCCGATAATTTTTTTTGAGGTGACCTTTTCTTTAATAAATACCGCTGCCGCTATCAAGACCAAAATGGGTGTTGCTGTCATGATGATGGAGGCATTAATGGGTGTGGTAAGGGCCAGGCCCTTAAAAAACAATATCTGGTTGATGGCTACCCCACTCAGTCCGCAGCAGATGAGAAGAAAGATGTCTTTGCGTTCTGCTTTTTCTCTCTTAAAAAAGGGTGCCAAAGCAAAAAACAAAAGGGTGGTTACCAAAACCCGAAGCAAAATAAATCCGGTAGGTAAAATATAGGCAGGCATCACCATCTTCGCAATCAGGAAATTTGCGCCATAAATAAAGTTGACTAAAAACAAGAAAAAATGAGATCGTATTGCTTTGCCGTTTGTCAAGGTTTTCTTCTTTTATATCTTTTTGGGATAGGGCTTGAGGATGCGCTATTTACTACTTTTTTCGCTATTGGGCTCAAAAAGAAGTGGGCAAAGATACATTTAAAACCTATGAA
>CANKSK010000098.1 GCA_947485425.1 Bacteroidota bacterium
ATATTCACCATTCAACCAGGCACAGACGGGGAAAATTCTTTTTTGGTTTCTAACGATGGATTCAACCATTTGAGCCGCAGCAGCGCCTGGGGCATACCATGCAGAGGTACCCATCAGATTTACAAGCTCACCCCCTCCTTTTTTGGTACGATCAACAATGGCATCCAGCTTTTCTTTTGAAATCAATTCAGTAACAGGAATGCCGGCTACTGTTGTATAGCGAGGCAGCGGGACCATGGTATCACCATGACCACCCATGAGAACAGCTTGAATATCTTTTGGAGAAACATTCAATGCTTCAGCCAAGAAAGCGCGATATCTAGCGGTATCCAAAATACCTGCCATTCCAAAAACCTTATTTGAAGGCAAGCCAGCCGTAAGGTATGCGCAATAGGTCATCACATCCAAAGGATTTGAAACCACGATAATGATGGCATTTGGAGAATATTTAACAATATTTTCGGTAACTGACCGAACAATCCCTGCATTGGTAGCAATCAAATCATCGCGGCTCATTCCGGGTTTACGGGGCAGACCGGAGGTAATAACGACCACATCGGAATTGGCGGTTTTAGAATAATCACCAGTAGAACCCGTAACGCGGGTATCATACAAGTTAATAGGCGCCGTTTGCCAAATATCGAGAGATTTTCCCTCAGCAATACCTTCTTTGATGTCGAGAAGCACGACTTCTTCACCCAACTCTTTGTGGGCAATTACATTTGCGCAGGTTGCTCCTACATTTCCGGCGCCTACAACTGTTATTTTCATCGGTTTTTATTTTAAAATATGAACACTCATCCGTTGAGAAGAAAAGACTTTATGCGCTATTTAAGGAGGTGCATATTGAATTTTCGCTGCTAAATTAAGCAAGTTTGGTTGAAATAAACAATTCTTGAAGATTTTATCTGATAAATTATGAATAGATTTAGATGAGAAAGCATATTTTTGTCCAAATTTTAAAAAAACATGACATGAGTCTAATTTTAGAGATACGCTCCAGACAGATCCTTGATTCAAGAGGAAATCCAACAATAGAAACCGATGTATATACCCAAAATGGGGTGATGGGCAGGGCATCAGTGCCGTCGGGTGCATCAACGGGCATTCATGAGGCCATGGAGTTGCGTGATGAAGACAAGGGAAAATATTTGGGAAAAGGCGTTTTAAAAGCCGTTCAGCATGTTTCCGTCACCCTAAATGAAGAACTAAAAGGATATTCTGTTTTTGATCAAAAGTTGATCGATCAAGCGATGATAGACCTTGATGGGACAGCAAACAAAAGCAAGTTGGGAGCCAATGCCATTCTGAGTGTATCCTTGGCGGTAGCAAAAGCGGCAGCGAATGAGGCAGGACTTCCCTTATTTAAGTATGTTGGCGGATTAAATTCCAATGTACTTCCGATACCCCTGATGAATATTTTGAATGGGGGCTCTCACGCAGACAACAGCGTTGATTTTCAAGAGTTCATGATTGTTCCAACGGGTGCACATTCTTTTTCAGAATCCTTGCGAATGGGAACCGAAATCTTTCACCATTTGAAAGCGGTCTTAAAAAAGAAAGGTTTGTCAACAAATGTTGGAGATGAAGGCGGATTTGCACCCAATGTAGGCTCAAATGAAGAGGCATTAAAGGTGGTTATTGAGGCCATAGAATTAGCCAAATACAGGCCAGGACAGGATGTATTCATTGCCATTGATGCAGCAAGTTCAGAGTTTTACGATGCAGAAAAAAAACAATATCATTTTAAAAAATCTAGCGGGGATAAGCTGAGCAGTTCTGAAATGGCGGCATTTTGGGAAGATTGGGCAAATAAATACCCGATTATTTCCATTGAAGATGGCCTAGCTGAGGATGATTGGGATGGTTGGAAATTACTTACCGAGCGCTTGGGAAAAAAAATACAATTGGTAGGAGACGATTTATTTGTAACCAATGTAAAAAGATTAAAACAGGGCATTGATTTGGGAGCTGCCAATTCTATTTTGGTAAAGGTAAATCAGATTGGTACCCTAACAGAAACCATTGAGGCAGTAGAATTGGCAAAAAACAATTCTTATACGAGTGTCATGAGTCACCGATCAGGCGAAACAGAAGACACAACGATTGCTGATTTAGCTGTTGCCTTGGGTTGCGGACAAATTAAAACCGGTTCTGCATCTCGTTCCGATAGAATTGCAAAATACAACCAATTGCTTCGTATTGAAGAGATGCTTGGACAGTCAGCTGTTTTTCCAGGAAAAAACTTTAAGTTTCTAGATAAAAAATAAAATATCATAAAAAAATTTCCTTAAATTTGCTTTGATAAAAGCCCAAAACAAAAAACGGTTTGGGTTGCCTCAACTTCTACTAATAATGAGTAATCTGCATCAAGACCACCATTCAGACAATCAAGACCTTCCGGATTGGGCATCGGAAGGGAGGAGAGAAAAACGCAGATACAAAAAGAAAAAGAAAAAAATTTTCAGCAAGCACAAAATTAAAAAAACATTAAAAAAACTGCTGAATATATTTCTTTGGATCATTTTATTAGGAACTTTTATTGCGAGTATACTCATTATCCTTTTAAATGTAGATATTTCAGAAGGCATTCGAAAGAAAAAGAAAACCTCATTTTTCAAGGGAATTCAAAAGGAAAACACCACAAAAAACAACCTACCCACCGATAGGTTTTATTTTTAACACCAAGCTACGGAAAGAAAGTAGGCTTTTTTCAATAATAGTTTACAAAATATTTTTAATTTAGAAGATTGATAAGTAAATTAGCCCCGTCATACACTTATAATTTTTTTTATTATGCCGGATACAGATATTTTAAAGGAAAGATTCGCCAAAAAGGCATTGCCTATGGCTTTAGAAATCAAAGAACTTATTAAAGAACATGGAGATCATGTCCTTGGCACCTATACCTTAGAACAGGTGTATGCAGGCATGAAAGGAATGATTGGCATGGTAACAGAAACCTCTAAGTTGGATCCAGAAGAAGGCATCCGTTTCAGAGGGTATTCGATTCCGGAACTGACTGTAAAGCTACCCAAGGCCAAAGGAGGCAATGAGCCACTACCTGAAGGAATTTTCTATTTGATGCTGATCGGTGAATTACCCACAGAGGAAGATGTGATTTATGTCAGCAATGCATGGGCAAGAAGAAGCAATGTACCCAAGCATGTATTTGACATGCTCGATGCACTGCCACTAAGCACACATCCAATGACTCAATTTTCAGCGGCAGTATTGGCCTTGCAAACAGAATCTTTATTTGCAGCAGCTTATAGAAAAGGGATGAGCAAAAAAGATTATTGGGATGCGATGTATGAAGATGTGATGAATTTGATTGCAAGACTTCCCCGAATAGCGGCTTATATATACAGAAGGGTTTATAAAAAGGGTGAACATATTGAACCGGATTCAAAATTAGATTGGGCGGCAAACTTTGCCCATATGTTGGGATATGACAATTTTGACTTTAAACGCTTAATGCGATTATATTTAACCATTCATGCGGACCATGAAGGGGGTAATGTGTCAGCGCATACCACGCATTTGGTAGGCTCTGCATTAAGTGACTCCTATTATTCATTTGCAGCGGGCATGTGTGGACTTGCAGGCCCTTTGCATGGACTTGCCAATCAAGAAGTTGTTCGATGGATATTGGATTTGAAAGAGCACTTTGGAGGCGTTCCAACCAAATTGCAAATTGAAGAATATGTAAAGAAAACCCTTTCAGAAGGAAAGGTTGTTCCAGGATACGGACATGCCGTATTGAGAAAAACAGACCCTCGTTATACTGCACAACAGGAATTTGCGATGAAGTACATGCCTGAGGATGAAAACTTCAAAATTGTTCAAATGGTATATGAGGTTGTCCCCCCTATTTTATCTTCCATTGGAAAAATCAAAAATCCATGGCCCAATGTAGATGCGCACTCGGGTGTGTTATTAATACACTATGGTATGGTGGAGTATGATTTCTATACTGTACTTTTTGGTGTATCCCGTTCACTTGGGGTTCTCTCATCAATGCTTTGGGACCGTGCTTTAGGCTCTCCATTAGAAAGACCAGGATCTGTAACCACAGAATGGATCAAGAAAAAAATCAAGGCAGATGCAAATTTAAGCAATGGGTAAAGGGCTTATACCCATTATTCTTCTTTTATTTTTAACAGCTTGTCTTCCTCCGCCTGCACAATATCCGTATAAGCCAGCCGATGTGCTATTTTCGGAGGCTGATTCCCTTTCTGACAAACTAAACCAATATATTGATGAATGGATTTTAGGAAAAAGGCCTTCTGAAATCCCTGATAGCATCTTGCCTGTTGGGATCGACAGCACGAAGAACAGACATTTTTTCCTTCAAAAATTTGAAGAAATACATCCTGACAACCAATGGATATATAGAAGTTCGGGAGAGCTAGATTTTAAAGGGCTTAAAAAGGGTTTATATGACCCACATGCCACTTATTTATTTTTATCCACCGCATTGGCCCCATTTGGGGATGAACTCGTTATAGAAGGCCAATATCCCTATTGTCGTTTTTTTAGCATTCAATTATCAGCCCCCTTAGATGGAAAAACCTATTGTGCAGCAGGCACATATGGACCAGCAGAAACATCAGTAGCCGATATTGATATTCCAGCGATGCAAGGGAGTGAAAATCCTTTTGCCAAAGGAGGGAATCGAATGACTGCGAATAGGAAATATCAAATAAAATTTGAAATGGCTTATGGTGACAGTATATATGAAAATCCGAAAGCCATTGGCGAAAAGAAACGTTATGCATCCTTCATCCAAAATCAAGGACCTTGGTGGAAAGAATTAGGAGGCAAAGGCCCCTGGAACGCAGGAAATCTATGTATCCGTTACTATGCCCCAGATCATAATAAAGGCGACATGGCAGGAATACCTCTGCCTAAGGCCTATTATGTGCATAAAAATGGAATCAAATACTTTATACAATCCGACTATTCTGGACTAAAAAAAGAATTTAACTCCATTGAAAAGGCTCGTAAATCATGGTCAAAAGAACCCAGTCAATCGATGGGACCGCAAGTTGGATGGTTTAAATCTTTCGGATTGCTTCAAAGTATCGGAGCTGGACTTTTGAATTACCATTCGATCAACTTTACGGTTTATAAAAATTATTTTGCAGATATAGAAAAAGGTGCTACAGGCAGAGGAGCTGAAGTTGATGGCCGTGGAAGCATGGAAGCATCTAGTGGCTTCAATACGTATTCGAGTTATTTAAATCGAATGATGAAAGTTGGAAGGAAGAATGTTTTTATTTTAAAAGGCAAATTACCAACTTTCCCGATCACGAGAAATGGCAGAAAAACGCTTGATAGTGCCTCTTTGCGATATTTCAGTATAAGCACATATGATCTGC
>CANKSK010000099.1 GCA_947485425.1 Bacteroidota bacterium
AAAATACATTTCGGATTTCTGAGTTATTTCTGAGAGCTTCAATACATTATGAAAATCAAAATTATAGGCATATTATTATTGGCATTGGGACTTTTACCCTTAAATCCCGGCTTTACCTTTGAGGGTTATTTACACATGCCCATTGTAAAGCACCCTGAACCCGAAGAACAGGATGTGATTGAATTTTTAAACAATTTTGTTCCCAAAAAATACGCATCAGAAATATTTGATACGTATTTGTATGTTTCTATCAAAAAACAAAAATTATATCACATTGTGAATAACAGAATTGTCCATAGCTATTCAATAGGCGGAGCCAAGAGAGGAATTGGAAACAAATTTGGAAGTTTACAAACCCCAATAGGTCTGCATACGATTGCCAATAAATATGGATATGAAACACCAATAGGTGGTCTTTTTGTTGAAAGAAGGTTCACCGGTAAAATTTGCGAGATACACGATGAAAAGTTCTGTATGGGAAAAGATGATGTCACTACCCGAATTTTATGGCTTCAAGGAGAAGAACCTGGTTTGAATAAAGGTGGCGATATTGACAGCTACAATCGAAATATTTATATTCACGGCACCCCAGAAGAGGGACTTATTGGCACGCCTTCATCCAAAGGATGTGTAAGAATGAAAAACAGCGAAGTAAAGGACCTTTTTGAGTATGCCTATATCGGCATGAAAGTACTTATTTTGGAGGAATAAAATTTTCCAGTTTTTATTAAAAACTATTTTTACATCGTGTATTCGATGCGGGTGTGGTGAATACTCATCAATTGTTTTAAAAATATTTTCTTGATTTCATCCATTTCCCTGAAGGTGATGGGCGCATTTATAAATTGTTTTTGACTGATTTGATTTTCAATGATGGCATCGATGAGATTCTGTATAGACTGCATATCTGTTTTTTGCAAACTTCTTGAAGCAGCCTCAATAGAATCAGCCATCATAAGGACAGCCATTTCTTTGGAAAAAGGAATGGGCCCCGGATATCTGAACTGATCTACATCAACTTTACGGTCAGGATAATTTTTGAGATAGGATTGATAAAAATATTGTACCACCGTAGTACCATGATGGGTTCGGATAAAATGTAGTATTTGAGCAGGAATTTTGGCTTTACGCGCCTTATCGAAACCTTTTTCTACATGGCTGATGATGATTTGCGCACTCTGATCGAAAGACAAATCGTCATGAGGATTAGCTCCGGCATTTAGATTTTCGATAAAATATGCAGGCATATCGATTTTACCAATATCGTGATACATGGCTCCTGCCCTCACGAGCAAAGAATTCCCTCCAATTTTTTGTACGGCAGCTTCCGCTAGGTTGGCCACTTGCAAAGAATGCTGAAAGGTACCCGGGGCCTTTAAAGACAATTCGCGCAGAAGCAAGGAGTTTGAATTTGACAATTCAAGCAAGGTCATATCTGAAATAAAACCAAAAACCCTTTCAAAGACCATAATCAGCGGATAAACAAAGAGAAATAGCAAGCCATTTCCAATAAAAAAACGCATTTCATACCAATCGATATTTTCTATTGAGCCCTCGTGAATAAGGGAAATACCAATATGAATCATACCATAGGCAGACATGATAAATGCCGAGGTAAAAAACAATTGAGAACGATTTCTGAGCTTCACCATACTAAAAATGGCCACCATCCCTACGATCAGCTGAATAAAAACAAATTCAAAACTATTGGGAGCCATCAAGCCAATGATGAGCAAGGCAATAAGGTGCGTAAACAAAGCGAGCCGTGTATCAAAAAAAGTACGGACAATGACAGGCAAAATACAATAAGGTAAAAGATATAAACTAAACATATTCCTTCTAAAAATCCAAGCATGTATAATCACCATAAAGCAAACCAAAAAAGTCAAAAAGACTACTTGCAAATGATCCGAAAAGATATCGCTTCTAAAATAAAAGAGAAAAAGATGCAACATCAACAGGCAAACCAAGGTGAGTATTAAATAACCCACATAAAGGGCCCAAGAAGAACGAGAATGATCGGAATTGCCTTCATATTCAGCTTTTAGAGAGGAAAGGATCTTGAATTTTTCAGGGGTAATCAGTTCGGATTTATGGATGATATTTTCCCCGGCCTGCACCATTCCACGTGTTGGTGAAATATTGTCAACAAGTTCTTTTAAAGCCGCTGTATTCGATTCCTCATCATAAAAAACATTATTTGTCAGCGCATTTTCAAGCAAAGGCTTTAGGAATTTGGATTCTTGAGGTGGCATTTTTCCAAGTTCCTCAAACAAAAACTTTTGAGCCTTATCCAAGGTATAAAAATCATCTATTTCTGCTTCTGATGACACATTATTGCGAACCACATTCACAACAAAATCGATAGCTTGATCCGATAATTTGCCTGTAGGCAAAATCACACCCTTATCAAACAAATTCTGCAAAATGCTTTGACCGGCAGAAAACATATTTTTTTTTGCAGAAAAATCGGCATTGGAATTGTTTCTTTCTTTTTCCCAAGCGAGGTTGAAATCATTTTTAAATGAAGACAGCTGCCTTTGCACGATGGAATCATTAAACTTAAAATAAGGATGAGTAGAGTTGAGAATGGATATTTTTTCAACGCTGATTTCCTCTGGTGATTTATTGATCGCAAAATCGAATGGCGCATTGAGGTCTTCATGTTTCCAAGTGCGACCTTTTTCGAAATCGAATTTAAATTTTATTTCTTTAGGCAGTGCAAGAACAATTGCAATCACGCAAACCAAAAGGAGGGCATAGCGAATGATGACCCCTTTTTTACCGCTAAAAACACCTTTTATCGTACTTTCCATGTGTTGAATCCCAAAGGAAAGCAATTTAGGAAGAGAAAATTAAATTGCAAGCCCTAAATGCAAAATTAGAACAATTTCCGTATTGATGCGAAATTATATACTTTCGCAATATTGAATATTTACTAAAACAATAACCCATGAAAGAAGTATTTATTGTTGCCGCAGTGCGCACCCCTATCGGAAGTTTTAACGGCAGTTTATCTGGTTTTAGCGCCACCCAATTGGGGGCTATAGTCATCAAGGAGGCCATAAGCCGCGCAGGCATTGCACCTGAAGCTGTTGAAGAAGTTTTTATGGGCAACGTATATTCGGCAGGATTGGGTCAAGCACCTGCCAGGCAGGCTGCAATTTTTGCTGGATTACCCACAAGCACCATTTGTACTACCCTCAACAAAGTTTGTGCATCAGGAATGAAAGCGGTAATGCTTGCGGCAGAATCCATCATGTTAGGCCATAACGATGTTGCCATTGGTGGCGGAATGGAAAGCATGAGCAATGTACCATATTATTTAGATAAAGCCAGAAGTGGTTACAGACTTGGTCATGGGCAGTTAACCGATGGCATCATCAAGGATGGCTTATGGGATGTGTATAAAGACTATCATATGGGACAAGCCGGCGAGCTATGTGCCAAAGAATATCAGATTACCCGTGAAGAACAGGATGCCTATGCCATTGAGTCTTATAAACGCAGTGCAAGAGCCAATCAGGAAGGGGCATTTAAAGCCGAGATTGCAGGGGTAAGCATTCCGCAAAGAGGAAAAGATCCCGTGATGTTTATGGAGGATGAGGAATTTTCGAAGGTTGATTTCAGCAAGGTGGCGCAATTAAAACCTGTCTTTCAGAAGGAAGGCAGCATAACTGCAGCCAATGCCTCTACCCTCAATGATGGTGCTTCTGCACTCGTATTGATGAGCAAAGAAAAAATGGAAGCGATGGGCGTAAAACCGATCGGCAGAATTGTAAGCTTTGCAGATGCAGCACAAGAGCCTGAGTGGTTTACCACTGCGCCGTCCAAAGCAATTCCACTTGCTCTTGAAAGAGCACATTTAACAAAAGAAAACATCGATTATTATGAAATCAATGAGGCTTTTTCAGTTGTATCTATTGTTAATAATCGATTGATGAATTTAGATCCGAGCAAAGTGAATGTAAATGGGGGGGCGGTTTCCTTAGGACATCCACTTGGATGCTCAGGAGCAAGAATTCTAACAACCCTCATCCATGTACTACATCAGAAAAAAGCAAAATATGGTGTGGCCGGCATTTGCAATGGTGGTGGCGGTGCATCAGCATTGGTTATGGAAGCCATTTAATCAAAACCTTAAAAATTGATACATAGTGTACGGAATTATTAATCTCAGTGTGGTACCTGTTCGAAGCGAACCTTCAGACAGAAGCGAAATGCTTACACAGTTGCTCTTCGGTGAACATTTTCTCATCACCGCGAGCGAAGGTAGCTGGAAGAAGATTAAAGTAGCTTTTGATGGCTATGAAGGATGGATCGATGAGAAGCAATTTATTTCCATTACGGAAAATGAATTTCAATTGTTAAGAAACCCATATAGCACATTGAGTTTAGACCTTGTTCAGGTAGCCGTGCATCAAGAACAATTTAACACCCTATTATTGGGAAGCACACTTCCGTTTTATGATGGAAAAACTTGCAGGGTAGGCACTATGGAATTCTCCTTTTCAGGACATAGCAGAAACTTAGAAGCGAAACCTACAAAAAGCACACTGATTGAAAATGCCTATATGTATTTAAATGCCCCCTATTTGTGGGGTGGTCGATCGCCCTTTGGCATTGATTGTTCCGGATTTACACAAATGGTTTATAAGCTAAATGGAATTCCAATACCCAGAGATGCCTCACAGCAAGCACAGGTAGGCACGCTGGTAAATTTTTTAGATGAAGCGACCCCTGGAGATCTTGCCTTTTTCGAAAATGCGGAAGGAAATATTGTACATGTAGGAATTATTTTAGCCAATTCAATGATTATACATGCTTCTGGCAAGGTGCGCATTGACAAGTTGGATCATTATGGCATTTATCATTCAGAATTAAAAAAATACACGCACACCTTGCGGGTCATTAAAAAGTTCGTTTAATTTCTGAACAGTACTATTCGCCTTGCATCAGTTCCTTTGCATGCTGCAAAGCCACTTCCGAAGGATTATCCCCGGCAATCATTCGGGCGATTTCTACCACTCTTTCCTCGACACCTAGTTTACGAATGCCTGTTGATGTTTTCAACGCATCCGTTTCTTTGTATACAAACCAATGGCAATCGCCTCTGCCAGCTAGCTGAGGCAAATGGGTAATGGCAATGACCTGATGGGTATTGGCAATATGCTCCATAATTCCCCCAACCTTGAGGGCTACCTCACCGGAAATACCTGAATCGATTTCATCAAAAACCATACAAGGCAAAGATATTTTTTTAGCAATGAGCGCCTTTAGACATAGCATTAGCCTGGACAATTCACCACCGGAAGCTACTTTGGCTAGATCATTAAAATCCATTCCCTTGTTGGCAGAAAATTGAAATTGAACCTTA
>CANKSK010000100.1 GCA_947485425.1 Bacteroidota bacterium
AGGGGTCGGTAAAATTTCTATTGATGATTTTCGTATAATTATCGAAAATAAAAATCGCTCCGATGCAGGTATGTCAGTGCCTGCCTGTGGATTGTTTCTTACCAAGGTAAGCTACCCGGATCATATTTTATCCCCAATTTATTCCTAAATAAATCCATAAGACTTCTATGAATGATATAATTTTTACAATATGGCAGTAAGCGGTAAAGCAATTGATGTAAAAGTGTTGAATAGGATTTACCAATATGTAAAACCGTATCGGAAAAAGTTTTATATCACTGTTTTTTTAACTATTCTGCTGGCATCTTTGTCTCCCCTGAGGCCTTGGCTGATTCAATATTCTGTAGATCATTATATTGCTGATAAAAATGCAATTGGCTTGCTTAATATGATGTCTTTGTTGGTGGGTCTATTAATTTTTCAAGGATTTATTCAGTTTTTTCATTCCTACCTAACCAATTGGCTTGGTCAATCGGTTATTAAAGATTTGCGAATTGAATTGTTTAAAGATCTATCTGGCTTTCGCTTGAAGTATTTTGACCATACGCCTATCGGAATCATGGTAACAAGGCTTGTTTCAGATATGGAAACCATTGCCGATGTTTTTTCTGAGGGTTTGCTGGTCATCATTGGTGATATTTTGCAGCTATCGGTAATCATCGGTTTTATGCTCTATCAGGATTGGAAACTTACACTCATCAGCTTATCCACGATTCCTGTTTTGTTGATTGCTACCCATTTTTTTAAAAATGGAATCAAAGACTCTTTTAATGCGGTAAGAAATCAGGTGGCAAGGCTCAATACCTTTGTTCAAGAGCATATCACCGGAATGAGCGTGGTGCAGATTTTTGTGCGCGAAAAGAAGGAAATGGAAAGATTCGAAGTGATCAATGACCTGCATCGAAAAGCGCATATCAAATCCGTTTTATATTATTCGATATTTTTTCCTGTGGTAGAGATTTTATCTGCTGCATCTATTGGACTTTTGGTTTGGTGGGGAGCAGGGGAGGTCATCTCAGGAGAAACCTCGCCAGGAACGCTCATCGCTTTTATTATGTATATCAACATGTTGTTTCGTCCCATCCGCGAGCTAGCGGATAAGTTCAATACCTTGCAGATGGGGATGTTAAGCTCAGAAAGAATTTTTCTTTTGCTTGACTCTGCGCCTGAAAATAATGAAGTGAAAGGTGGGGGCATTTCTGCATTGCATCTGAAAGGGGCGATTTCTTTTCAAGATGTATTTTTTGCCTATCAGGATGAAAATTGGGTATTGAATAATATCAGTTTTGAGGTAAAACCCGGTAGCACCCTCGCCTTGGTAGGCGCTACAGGTGCCGGGAAAACTTCTGTAATCAGTTTATTGAATCGCTTTTATGAAATCAATAAAGGTAAAATTACCATTGATGATATTGATATAAGAGATTATGAATTGTCTTCCTTGAGAAAATCCATTGCGGTGGTTTTACAGGATGTATTTCTGTTTTCAGATACCATCGCAAATAATATTTCCATTCGTAATCAAGAAATCGGTCGCAAAGAAATGATTGAAGCTGCCGCCCGTATTGGTGCTTCAAAATTTATTGAAGACTTGCCCGATCAGTTTGAATTTAATGTGATGGAGAGGGGGGGCATGCTTTCTACCGGTCAGCGTCAACTGATTTCTTTTATCCGTGCATTTGTCCAAAATCCTTCCATTCTGGTCCTAGATGAAGCTACGTCTTCTATCGATAATGAGACCGAAGTCCTTATTCAACGAGCTATTGCCGAACTTACTCGCGGCCGGACTTCCATTATCATTGCCCATCGATTATCTACAATTCTCAACGCTGACCGCATCCTGGTTTTTGAAAAAGGTCATATTGTTGAACAAGGTACACATGCAGAATTATTAGCATTAAAGGGTTATTATCATCAGCTGTATCATATTCAGTTTAAAACAGCTTCATAACGTTCCTGCTCCTTTTAAAGGATGGGGTAAAGGGTGCTCCGCTCAGCATATTTTGGGGCGGCATGAATGATTTCTATGCAGATTTTTTCTAAAAATAATCCTTTACTGGCATGGATTTCTTATCGCTTTGAATTTTGCGTTATGTACCTAGAAAGAAACTTATTTGCAAATGGCTCCAATGTCCTTTTTGGCCTCTGCATGTCCCATAGATGCCGCTTTTTTTATGTCTTCACAACATTCCTTTTTATTGCCTAGCTTGAAATTGCACATACTGCGTTTGTAAAACAAATCTGCTTCAGGATTTATATGGATTGCTTCAGTAAAATCGTGTCTTGCCAATTCGAATTTTTGTGTTTCAAATTCATATTTGGCACGGTTTACAAACATAGAAAAATCGGTGATTTTAAGTTCTTCAGCTTTTTGGTAATCCTGCATCGCCAAAGGAATTTTTGACTTCCCTTGCAACATATACAAATGGCCACGTTCCAGATAAATTTGCCCATTTTGATTGTCGTATTGTATTGCTTTTGAAAAATCTTTTAGGGCATGAATCACATCATTTTTTTTTCTGAATATCAATGCTCTTTGGATATATACATTGGCATCTTTGCTTTTATAAACATCAATTAAGCTGCATAAATCCGTATATGCGTTGTTTTCATTGCCTAAAATTGCGTAGCATTTGGATCGAAAATGGAGTAGTTGTTCGCTTTGAAATCCTTTGGAGACAGCTGATGAAAAGTCTATTAGGGCTTCCTTGTATTTTTTTTGCGAATAATATAGCGCACCTCTTTCATAATAGGTATTGGCATATGTGGGTTTCAATTCAATACCTTTTGAATAATATTCGATCGCTGCAGTTGATTTCTGCTCCTTTTCTGCCATCTTTCCCATTTGGATATATACCTCCGGATTTGAAGTGTTTAATTCGATGGCTTTGGTAAAATCTTTCATCGCAGCTTCTGTTTTACCGGATAGCATATACATCTGTCCTCTTCGGTTGTAAACCTCTAAATAATTGGGGTTGAGTTTTAAAACCATAGCAAAATCAGACAAAGCAGATTTTTCATCTTTGCCATTTGCCTCTATTAAAGCCAGGTAAAAATAGGCATCGGTGTAATTGGGGTTATACTTTATCGCTAAATTGTAATTTTCAATTGCGGCTTTTATATTGCCTAATTTTTCAAAACATTTCCCTCGCATCAAATAGGAATCGAAATTTTGCGCAGAAGCCTTGATGGCCTGATCAAAATCCTTGATGGCATCGGCATAGTTTTCTGATTTAAACTTTTCTTCACCTTTTTCATGAAAGACATAGGCTGGCTGTGAATAGGAATTAGCACAAATAAAAAGCGTACAAATGCAGATGAGGGATACTTTCATATTGTTCTTTTAAATGAATTTGGGATGTGTTTTCAATGAGCAAAATTACAATTAATTCAATCTGTGCATGGCTAAATCCCAATTGTGCTTTTATTTCCTGATAAATTTCCTATTTTCACAAATTCTTACAATATTTGCACATAATTAAAATGATTCGCTACATCAACGCTTTTGCAATTTTCTATTTCCGGTGATGAAAAAACCTTATAAACATTGAATTGAATGAGAAAAACTTCTGCCATTCTGTTATATATTATAATTTTCTTTGCTTTTCATTTTGCTGCTTTTGCCCAGGTACCGCAGGCAATTAGTTATCAGTCTGTAGCTAGAAATCCTTCAACGCAAAAGGTTCTTCCCAATCAAAATATAAGTGTTCGTTTTTCGATTCGTTCTGGTTCTGCCAGTGGTCCTGTGCAATATTCAGAATATCAAACAGTTGGTACCACTCCTCAGGGTTTATTTAATGTAAGTATCGGAAGGGGAACGCCTCTTTCGGGTAGTTTTTCGTCTATTCAATGGAGTGATGGCAATCAATGGATGGAAGTTTCTATTGATCCCAATGCAGGAACAAATTTTACAATTCTTGAAAATGCCTCCATGGTGAGTGTTCCATATGCCCAATATGTAGAAACTTCTGCATCTCTTCCTAAGGCAGGTCCACAAGGACCTACCGGTGCAGTAGGTTCTATGGGTGTTGCAGGCCCCATGGGTCCTAAAGGGATTTCTGGTCCAACAGGCCCACAGGGTCCAAGCGGCTTGAATGGTTTAGATGGTGTAAATGGTGCCAACGGTGTGAATGGAACCAATGGTGTGAATGGTGCAACCGGCCCTGCCGGTCTTGCCGGAGTCAATGGCTTAAATGGTGCAACAGGCTCACAAGGAATAGCGGGTGTTCCCGGAAGTGCCGGTCCTGCAGGTCCGCCTAACATGGTCGGTACCAAAAATAGAATAGCTAAATTTTCATCAGCCAATACAGCCACAAACTCACAGGTAATTGATACGGCATCCCGAATAGGCATCAATACGTCAACGCCACATGCTTCTTCCATTTTGGATTTAAGTTCCACCAAAAGAGGTTTCTTATTGCCACGACTTACAGAATCTCAAAGGGATGCTATTGTTAATCCTGCAACAGGACTTATGATTTTTAATACGAATACCAAATGCATCAATTTGTGGAATGGAAGCATCTGGAAACAAAATTGTTTTGAATGTGCTTTTCCTGCTCCAATAGCTGGAAATAGTGGTGCTTCTTGTGAAAATGATACTTTGCATTTATATGCATCAAATGTACCCGGAGCTACCTACCAATGGTCCGGCCCCGATGGTTTTACTTCAAATCAGCAAAATCCGGATATTATTGGCGCAACTACTGCTCAAACAGGCACTTATAGCGTTGTCGCTACAGTAAATGGATGTACTTCTGCTCCATCCACAACTCAAGTTAAAATTAATGCCAATCCCAATTCAAGTTTTACATTTTCTCCCATTGCACCTTCTGTATTTCAGGGCGTTTCATTTATGGCGCCAATTGCCGGGGCTACTTACCAATGGACTTTTATCAATGGAAATCCCAAAACCAGTACGGCACAAAATCCGGTGGTTACCTGGGGAACGATTGGATGGGCTGATGTAACCCTAACGGTTACATTAAATGGTTGTAAGTCGACTAGCGTAAAATCGGTATTTATTGATTGTCCAAAAGGTTCAACAACCTTGCAATCTTCTTGTACCCCACAGCAGTTTATAGTTCCAAACTGCGTGAAATCAATAGATGTAGATTTGTATGGGGCTGCTGGTGGCAATGGTGTTGCCGGAAATAGTATTGGGGGCTTAGGGGGAAGAGTTACTTTAACCTTAACGGTTACGCCTGGTGAAACCTTAACGGTAGTGGTTGGAAAAGTAGGTGGAAGTGGAAATGGCGGTGCCGGAGGTTGTAATTTAGGAGGACCTGGTGGTTCTGCTTATCATAAAAAAATTAGTTATGATGGTGGCGGTGGCGGTGGTGGCGAAACCGATATTCGAAGAGGAGGAACGGGTGTTGCC
>CANKSK010000101.1 GCA_947485425.1 Bacteroidota bacterium
CAAAGGTCTATCTGTTATATGCGTTTTGTTTGTTCTTACAAGCATGTAATCGGTTTAGGTTTTTTATATTGATATATAATGAATTTGTGTTCCTTTAATTATCGGTACAAAGGTCTATCTGTTATATGCGTTTTGTTTGTTCTTACAAGCTTGTAAAGTTTTTTCACTTCAGATGAAGCGTTGATCGGTGAATTTTTTATTTCGATTAAATTCAATAAATTTGTCATGGCATGATTTGATTCGGTGAATTTGATTTTTTGTAGTGGAGAAGATGGATAACATTCGGATGAGTTTTTTTGGCTTGGGTGCTTGTGTTGTGAAGTCTTCGCTTTCAGAAGCCGATTGGCAGATCTGTATGCGGGTGTCAAAGAAACTGGGATGTTCATTGCAAGAAGCTATTTTTGATGCAGGTTTTTTTGAATATCCTGAAGTGACTTTTGGCTCCACATGGAAAGAGATGGGAAATATCTTTAGCCTATCGGGCATGATGAGCCATTATCAGAGCCGCATAGAAATCAAGGTGAACAACAAGACAAAGCGTAAAATTTTATGGACAGATTTGCTTCGTCCTAATCTTCTCTTTCCCATTTATCATACTTCAATCATGAAAAGGGATATTTCGGATTTAGCAGAAAGGGAAATCCTGATCTTTGAGCAAGAAGTAGGTATGCTTGGCCGTTATGAATGGGAGGTCGAGCATTTTGATTTGGATAAGATTTTGTTTCAAATCCATCAGGTGAAGTTGGTTTCACAGGGTACACTTGATATGGTAAGTGGCGTTTTGTATGATGGAAAAGAATTGCTAAGTGTTGGAGCGGATACGCTTGTAAAGGGTCAGTTTGCCTTGATCTCGGAAGGGAGTAGTCAAAAATAAAATGTGGTGGTATCGCGATGGGACCATTTTATATAAAACGCAAATGAATGCGTTTTATGTGTATATTTGCCTTTGTATACAGATGCTATAGATTATGTCGTTTAATAAAGAGGCGTATATTCGTTATATTATCATTGATACTTGTCTCACCGACAAGCAAAATCCTTATCCGAAGATGGATACTTTGATAGAAGCCTGCACTGAAAAGCTTGGAAAAGAATTTTCCATTTCGGCCATACAGAAGGACATCAAAACGATGAAAGAGGATGAAGTGCTGGGCTTTTTGGCACCCATTAAATATAGTAAAAGTCACAATGGCTATTACTATGCTGATGCCAATTATTCCATCCGGAAAATATCTTTACAAGATTCTGAGATTGAAGCCTTAAAAACAGCTACGGAAATGCTTTCTGTTTTTTCAGGTAGCCGCGTCAGTGAAAATTTTAGTCAGGCGGTAGATAAGATATTTGCATCTATCTATGAGCGTTTCCCGGAAGGGAAGAGTAAGCTGAAAATCATTCAGACTGATCATTCGATTATTCAAAAGGGATTTGAACATTTTGAATGGTTTCTTCAGGCAGCCCGAGAAAAAATACCGGTTTGTTTTGTGCATTATAGCTATCGGCATCGTGATTTTAAATCCATCATTTTTCATCCGCTTATCTTGAAGGAGTTTCAGAACAATTGGTATTTGGTAGGGTATTCAGAAAATCATAAGGAAATTCGCACTTTCGGACTCGATCGGATATATGATCCAAAACTTTTAAAGCGAAAATTTATTGAACCCAAGGAAGATGTTCGGGACGATTATTTTCGCCACATCTATGGGGTTTATCCGCTGGAAGGCAAGAAGCTTCAGCGCATTGAATTTATGGTTAGCCCATGGCTTTCAGATTATATGAATGCCCATCCGATACATAGCAGTCAGGTACGGAAAAAAGAAATGAGCCATGGACATGCCATTTTTTCCTTGCATCTGATTCCTTCAAAAGAACTGATTAATTTTTTTCTTTCCTTGAGTTCCCGATTGGTGGTCTTGCATCCCAAATGGATTCAGGAAGATATTCGTGAGCATCATCAAACGGCCTTGAAATATGACAAGTACTACCAAAAGTAAATATTTACTCAATGCCCCCAAATACCATGCAGGGGAGGGTCGCCCTGTTCTGTTGCGCATGGAGTTTGCCCCTACCTATACCAAGGTAGATTTTGGGTATCAGGCAACGGCATATTACAGAAAAGGGGGTTGGGTTAAAATCTCAAAGGATACTTTTATCCGCATACATGCTAGTGGAGAGGTTTTGCGTCTGCTTCGTGCTGAGCATATTCCGGTTGCTCCTACCCAGCATTTTTTTAAGACCTCCAAGGATTGGTTGTATTACAGTTTGTATTTTCCGCCCATGCCTATGAAAAAAGGTTTTTTGGATCTTGTGGAGGTAGATCCAGGAGAGGATACCGATTTTAATTATATGGATATTTTTTTGGATCCGAAGAAGCTCATCGAATTGAGATAGATTAACTTATAGTGTAATGATTATTTGTGTACATAGATGGGTTTTGCTGTCGAGGATTTTATCTTTTTAAGGGCAGGTGGTTTTTCTGGACAGCCCTTTCCAATTGATTGGGAGTGCCTTCTGAAGTTCTTCTTCAAGCATGCATGTTGATGGCTGGCGGTCGTTTGGTTATCTTTCTTGCTTTTTCCGCTTTTTGGCGCTTTGTTATTTTATTTCATATTTTTTTGATGAAAAAGTAAAGCGCATTTTCATTGCGTTCTACAAGGATAGCTTTGCGATATGTTTTCTACTATTCATTCTATTGTCATACCTAAAACTTACGTCTCATGAATATAAACGATGAAGAAATCGAAGTAAAAGAACTGGAAAAATGTATTTATCATCCGGTAGTCATCCATCAATCCAGTCGCGAGACAGAAATTCTTCGAATAGTGAATGAAGATGCATATACCCGTATTGATTTTATCTATTTTGCGCCCAAGTATTATCATTGTGGGGGTTGGGTAAGGGTATTTCCAGAAATATTTATTAGGCCATCCCATTCGGATCTTAGGCTTCAACTCGTAAAGGCCGAAAATATTCCAATGGCTCCCTCGTATCACTTTTTTAAGCGAAGTGGCGAATGTCTTCCTTTTACACTTTATTTTCCTTCTTTGCCAAAAGATACGGTTTCTATTGATATTATTGAGAGGGAGGGACCCGGAAAAAATTGGTTTAATTTTTTCGGGGTGTCCATGGAGAAAATTCAAAGGGAGGCTTTGATGGTTGAAAATTAAAATAGTAAAACGCAAATGTAATGCGTTTTACTTCTGTTTCTTTGTGTTGTTAAATTAAAACGATAAAAATGAGTTCTCAAAAATTAAAAACCTCTTTGGCGTGGGATATAAAAGCCCAGCCCTTGTTTACCATCACCAATCAGTCTACTTCTGCCAAGGCCATTATGCGGAATGATGATAATCGGATTTTGGGCATTGTAAGTGAAAAGTATAAAGCCTTTACCAATCGTGAGCATCTGAAGTTGTGCCGCTCGGTAGAAAAAATAGGCCCTTTTAAAATTGAAGGCTTTACGGAGCTTCAGAAAGGTAAAACGGTATTGGCCTTTCTTCGCAATAATCAACCGGATTTGAAATTGGCAGGATTGGATGTGAAGGAATATTTGGTGATCGGTAACTCACACGATGGAAGCAGGAGGTTATTTGTAGGCAGTTCGCAAACCTTGGTGCGTTGTGAGAATCAGTTTTATGCGATCGTGCCTTTTATGTGGGCAAAACATATTCATGGCGTTTCTGTTCAAAATGATTTTGTAAATGGCATCAGAACGCAATATGAGGCTGGGAGAAAACAATTGTATACTCAGTTGGAAACGCTTTCCGCCAAAAAGGTCAATCATGAGTTGGTTGAGGATTTGTTGCTTTATTTGTTACACTCCGATAAAATAGATGCTTCCTATTCGAAGAAAAAGGAAATCTTGCAATCGGATGCGGCTTTGAATCTGCTGCGTTGTATAGACAAAGAAACTGCTGATCTGGGGCATAATGCCTTTGGTTTGTTCAATGGTGTGACTTGGTATACCACCCATGCAATGCGCAGAAATAAAGATAATTTTGGAAATACAAGTGGATTGGCACAAGAGCTGAATGCCAAAGCACTTGAATTTTGTCTTCAATTGTAAGCGAAGACGCTAAAGATTTTTTGTGGCAGGGCGGAATCTACAAATCCTGCTGAAACAGATTGGTTAGCTGCAATCCCAATACACTGTAAACTACAACATTTCTTCATAAGCGACTAAACAAAACCAAAGAATGAAAAAAAATAGCAATAGAGAAACACATCCTCAACGAAATTAATTGGCAACTTCCTGGTTTGGTAATTTATTCTGCAAGAGCCGTGATGCCAAATTTAATTCTGATAAATTAGCAGATATTATTTTTGGCAAAATATCTGTCAACTGCTTAGAAAAACGGAAAGAAATGAATCATAAAAAATTCCAGCAATGTCAGCAGGAACATCATATTTGATGTTAAGGTTTGCAAATTCAAGTGTTGACCCATATACGCGCTCAGCCATAGAGGCCGTTTTGGGCTTCGCCCTGGCCCTTAGTTCTAAAAATAACCACCCGTTCATTGGTAAAGGGACCATGATAGCTGGTGCATTGCAAATAATTGATGTTACCAAGAGAGGCAGGTTGGTCAAAAACCAATGTAATTTGCTCGTATATGTAATCGGCGAAAACAGCGGTATATCGGTTCTTGAATTTGGTCAAGTACCCTCAGATACTATAGATGGATTTTCATTCAAAGGATTACATGGTGTTTTTAAATTTTCTGATGGTATTTATGCAAAAATAAACTTAAACTTAAACTTAAACAATGAGGTTCAATATACGCCTGGCCTTGGTAAATTTATTAATCAAAATGTAAGGAGCGGTGGCTATAAAACAAAACAATGGGTTGATCAACAATCTGACCTGAGATGGAAAGAACTATTTGGCAAATCAATTTAATATGGGTCATAACAGCAGCTATCCAAAAGGCACGTTCTCGTGTTTCAACGGCAGTTTTTGGTTCCTTAAACATTGGTTTTTCAAATCCATATTTGTGTTCAAAGTGTAAGCAATATGGTCTATTATCCTTCGTAACATTGGGGCTGCGTCTCCTGCATGTAAAGTGCAGATTAGACTTATTAACCCTCTTTTTTCTGCACATCATTTTTTATCAGTATCTAGTGATGAGGGCTATAGAATCGTAATCGGAAAGTTGTCCGTTTTCCATAAAAATTATTTCCCCATGAAATTTAAGGATGCTCTCTATGATTTCGTCAACGGCATCCTGTATGTCTTCTGTATCACCAAATGTATCTTGAACAGTTACAATGGAAAAGTCATCGATGGTTACCATTGCGTTAGGTCTGTAATCTTTCTCTACAAAAAGAATTCTTCCCTTGCCTTCAGCGG
>CANKSK010000102.1 GCA_947485425.1 Bacteroidota bacterium
AGAAGAACAGGTACTAAAAGCTTTTGGCGGAAATATAAAAGTATATACCGACTCTGCTAAACTCGCTTCTGATTTAGAAAATATGCAATGGGATCATAAAAACTTGCTCTTGATGAGTTCAGGAAATTTTGATGGCATAGATGCAAAAAAACTTGCAGAAAAAATTTTGAATCTATAAAAGATATCCATTGAAGGAAGAATAAAAAAAACGATTTATATTCTTTTCTTCCTGACAGATAAAAAACCAAAAAAACATTTTATTGGACATAAAAAAAGGTCATGAAAAACATGACCTTTTTTATGTATTTTATTTTTGATTAAGCATTCATTGAAATTAAAAACTCTTCATTGGAACGAGTGCCTTTCAATCGATCCTGAAGGAATGACATGGCTTCCAAAGGATTCATATCTGCAAGGTGGTTTCGAAGAATCCAAACGCGTTGCAGCATTTCGCGGTCAAGGAGTAAATCCTCACGACGGGTACTAGAAGCAACCAAATCAATAGCTGGAAAAATTCTTTTGTTGGAAATCTTACGATCGAGTTGAAGCTCCATATTTCCGGTACCTTTAAACTCTTCAAAAATTACTTCATCCATCTTTGATCCCGTATCGGTTAATGCAGTTGAAATGATGGTTAAAGAACCTCCATTTTCAATTTTTCTTGCCGAACCAAAGAAACGTTTTGGCTTATGAAGTGCATTGGCATCTACCCCACCGGAAAGAATTTTTCCGGAAGCAGGCGAAACGGTATTGAAAGCCCTCGCCAGTCGAGTGATTGAATCCAAAAGAATTACCACATCATGACCACATTCCACCATTCGCTTGGCTTTTTCAAGAACAATATTGGTAATTTTAACATGCCTTTCTGCCGGCTCATCAAAAGTGGATGATATCACTTCAGCTTTAACACTTCTTGCCATATCGGTAACCTCCTCAGGCCTTTCGTCAATCAATAAAATAATCAGATATACCTCCGGATGATTAGCCGCAATGGCATTGGCCACTTCTTTCAACAAAACGGTTTTACCTGTTTTAGGCTGAGCAACAATTAGTCCCCTTTGACCTTTTCCAATCGGAGTGAACATATCCATAATCCTTGTAGAAATAGAAGAATGTTCACCGGAAAGATTTAGTTTTTCAAAAGGGAATAAAGGTGTAAGATGTTCAAAAGGCACGCGGTCGCGAACAACGGCGGGCGTTTGCCCATTGATTAAATCAACGCGTACCAATGGAAAATATTTTTCGCCTTCTTTGGGAGGACGCACGCTACCTTTTACGGTATCACCGGTTTTCAGACCAAACAATTTAATTTGCGACTGCGAAACATAAATATCATCAGGAGAAGCCAAATAATTATAATCCGAAGATCTTAAAAACCCATACCCATCGACCATGATTTCCAGCACGCCTTCACTAACGATTATTCCGTCGAAGTCGTATGCATTTTCAGTCGGTTTTCTAACAGGAACATTTCTTGATGGATTTACATTTCGAGGTTCAGCAGAAACAGCAGGCGTAAACTCTACCTCAACTACTTCCTTCGGAACAGAAATACTTTCAACAGATTCAATAATCGCTTCTTTTGCCAAAGATTTTTCGATTTCCTCCACAAGTGGAATATTCAATTGACGGTTTGGTTTAGGCAATGGCGATGGAATAGGATCTACGCCACCGATAGGACTGATACGAATACGCTTGCGTTTGTGTTTATCTCCCCCTTCCTCATCTGCTGGTGGAGGGGTTTGATTTTTTGGAGAATAAGATTGTACTGGCTCTTCTACTACCTGGACTTCCGGTGCTGAAATTTTCTTTTCTGCAATGGGACGTGAAGGCTTCACTTTGGCCACCAAGTCAGGACTTACTGCCTGCTGATCCAAAATTTTGTAAATAAGTTCTTGTTTTTTTAAACTTTCAGGATTTGCTACACTTAACTTTTTAGCAATGTCCCTTAACTCTGCTACGAGTTTTTCATTTAACTCAATAATATCGTACATAAAAAATTAATTTGAAATGATATGGGTAGGAAAATTATAACAAAATGTATAATTTACAGAAAGGAAATGACTGATTTTAAATTTAACTTTCAATGAAGATGAAATCTTTTGAGCGAATTGACGAAGCAATTTGTGCTTTATAATACAATCCGGAATCGAATTTATTTGGAGGAAAAATTTATGAAATCCAATAAAAAAGCTGAATAACTTTTTAGATATTTCGCCACAATGATAATACAAAATTTGAATAATTACAAATTTTACGAAAAAAAGATTTTTCCCATCCCAAATTTGTACTTTTGTCCACTCATAAACGATACACCTATGTTACAAAGAATTCAATCTGTCTACCTTTTCATCGCCATGATATTGGTTTTGCTCATGTTGTATATCCCCTATTGCAGTATTTATAGTGAGCAATCTACATCCAATACGCAAACGTCATCCTATTTATTACAAAGCAAAGGTATTTATCGATTACAAGACACCCAGAAGGAATTGATAACACCAACTCCCTTTTTCAAAATAAACATCCTGCTTTTTTGGGGACTATGTGGTTTTTGTATCTTTTTATACAACAACAGAAAACTACAAATTCAAATCGCTAAATTGGGTATACTTGCCATGATGATTCTTTTTGCAGCTATCAATTTTCAACTTTTCAAGATGACTGATTTAAACAGTTCTTCAGGCCATATTTTATTTCTCTTTGGTTGGTATATGCCTTTTGCTGTTATTTTACTTTTGGTTTTAAGTATCCGAGCAATCAAGAAAGATGAAGACCTCGTCAGGTCTGCCGACAGGCTCCGATAAAAAGTATTTTGTTTTTAGCCGAATAAATTCCTACTTTAGCCGGGAAACACTTTCCCATGAAAATAAAAATCCTTCTTTTTATACCGATTTTTTGCATCCTATCTCTAAGCAGGGCCTTTTGCTTCCCATACGGGCATGCAATTGATATACAAGCAAATGCAGGAAATCCTCCCCTTTTTCAAGATTCGTCAGCAGTAAAAGATTCTATTTTTCAATCGGGAAAAGCCTCGTACTATGGAAACGAATTTCATGGCAGCAAAACGGCGAATGGAGAAATATTTGATAACAATGACTTTACCTGTGCCCATTTCAGCCTACCCTTTAACTCCATTGTAAAGGTCATTAACACCAAAAACAACAAAAGTGTTATCGTTAGGGTAAATGACAGAGGCCCCTTTGTTCGCAAGCGGGTGATTGATTTGTCGGTGGCAGCAGCTAAAAAGATCAATATGATGGATGCAGGTATTGCTCAGGTAAACCTGATTCACTTGCCTAAAATATTGGTTTTTGAGCAACTTGACAGCTTGTTGAACAATGTGAACAGAGATACCCTCTTCAGTATTACCGGCAGACAGGATACAGTGAAAGGAAATTGCATCAAAGTATGGGAAAATTCGGATATGATGCATTCACTTGTGATGACAGCCGAATTGCTCAAAGAAACCTCTGGCCTTCGCTATTACATCAAAATGGTGGTAAACAAAAGTAAAAAGACCAAAAATCGCCGTTTCATCATCCTGGCTAAAGGAGATAATGAAAGCGAATACCCCGAAAAAATAAGCTTTTTCCGGAGCTATGGTTTCAGCAAAGCAGACATCATTAAAATCCCCAAATAAAGCGGCTTAACCTTATTTGCCAAATGAGGCCAATTGCTCAGTCAGAACTTGAATTCGAGCCTCTGCATCTGCTAATTTTTTGCGCTCGAAATCAATTACTTCAGGCTTCGCATTGGAAACAAACTTCTCATTATTCAACTTTTTCAATACCGATTCCCTGAATCCATTTGAATAGATTAATTCCTGATTTAATTTTTTGATTTCTTCCTCGGCATCCAATTTCCCTGCCAAAGGAATGTAATATTCATCTGCTTTGACAACAAATGAAACAGCGCCATCCATTTTTCCTGCCGTCATTTGAACCCCCTCTAAATGGCACAATTTAGAAACAAGGCCATAAAAAGGATTCAACACATCGCCCGGTTTCGCCTTCACAAACAATGACAAGGTGGTTTTTAGGGGAATATTCTTCTCATTACGGGTATTTCGAACAGCAGTGATGACTTGCATAGCCGTTTCAAAGGAGACAAGCAAAGTGCTTTCCTCTTGGGTAAATATATCATAAACAGGCCAAGAAGCTTTCATGATGCTTTCCTTTTCTCCTCTTTCTGCAATCAAATGCCAAATTTCTTCGGTGATAAAGGGCATAAAGGGATGCAAGATGCGACAAATGACTTCCAAATTACCCAGTACTTGCTCGTAGGTTTTAGAATCAATGGGCATCCCATATTCGGGTTTAATCATTTCCAAATACCAGGAACAAAAGTCATCCCACACCAGCTTATACCCCGTCATGAGCGCATCTGATATACGATATTTTTGATAATGATCGTTTAAAATTTCAACGGCCGTTTTGAGTCGTGCCGAAAACCAGATGCCAGCTAAGCGATTATCTTCTGGCTGAGAAAGGGTGTTGTCAATTGTCCAACTATTTAACAAACGGAAAGAATTCCAAAGCTTATTGGCAAAATTTCTTCCTTGTTCACATAGACCTTCATCAAAGAGCACATCATTACCGGCAGGAGAACAAAGCAACATACCAATGCGAACCCCATCGGCACTGTATTTATGAATCAAATCAATGGGATCTGGGGAATTACCCAATTGTTTCGACATTTTTCGTCCTTGTTTATCCCTTACAATACCCGTAAGATATACCGTACTGAAAGGCTTTTCATTCAGATATTCATAACCGGCAATAATCATTCTTGCCACCCAGAAAAATAAAATTTCGGGAGCCGTTACCAAATCCTGGGTGGGATAGTAGTAATTCATATCCGCATTTCCCGGATTGCGAATACCATCAAAAACAGATATGGGCCACAACCAAGAAGAAAACCAAGTATCCAAAACATCTTCATCCTGCCTCAAATCAGCTGCGGTAAGCGACGGATTCCCTAACCTCTCCTTTGCCAAAACCAAGGCTTCATGTATATCTTTGGCCACTACAAAACCACCATCAGGCAGATAATAAGCAGGAATGCGCTGCCCCCACCACAACTGACGAGAAATACACCAGTCGTGCACATTTTCCATCCAATTTCGGTAGGTATTTTTATATTTTTCAGGAATGATTTTGATGTCGTCATTCATGACATGCTCGAGAGCAGGAATTGAAATCTGATCCATCTTTAAAAACCATTGCATAGAAATACGGGGTTCTATTACCGCATCCGTCCGCTCAGAATAGCCAACTTTATTTTTAATTTCTTCCACCTTCACCATCAATCCC
>CANKSK010000103.1 GCA_947485425.1 Bacteroidota bacterium
ACGCCTTTGTCATTAAAAGGTGATAACAAAGACCGTTTTTATGTGATGAAATTTCCTGTCGAAGTGAAAAAGGATACCTTCCTCAAATCAATTGAATTTCATCCGGGGAATGTAAAAATTGTGCATCATATGAATGCCCATTTGTTGCGATATGAAACCGGAAAAAAGAGCAATATTTTTGAAGGTGAAAGCCTTATTCAGCATGATGAGTCTTCGGATATGTCTATGATTCATCAGAAACTGGCTTTGCTAAATGATGATGGCAGCTATCCAACCTTAACACCCTCCGTTTGTAATTACCTGCCGGGCATGAATACCGTTCAATATCCGAAAGGTATCGGTGGGTATTCCTTAAATAAAAAATCAACCATTTATTTGAATGATATACACTATGGACCAACACCAATAGATGAAATCGATTCTTCCTACTTTAATTTATATTATGGTTCTAAACCAGAAAGACCCACAGCGGAATTGATTTTAGGCACCCTAGGCCGTTCTGCAATTGTTCCTGAATTTATTATTCCTGCCGATTCAGTAAAAAAGTTCAAAACGGAATTGCCAATTCAATCTGATATTTCTATTTTATCCATCAATCCGCATATGCATCTTATCGGGAAAGTATTTTATGCTTACGCTATCAGCCCGCAAGGGGATACCATTCCGCTCATTCGTATTCCGCAATGGAATTTTAGATGGCAGTATGTATATACGTTTCCTAGCATGCTTAAAATGGTAAAGGGATCAAGAATTATTGCTGAAGGCATTTTTGATAATACAAATGGAAATATTGAAAATCCATACCAACCACCAAGGAAGATTACCGGGAGAAATGGAAGTATGAAAACCACCGAAGAAATGTTTCAGTTTATCATTACCTACTTGCCTTATCACGCAGGTGATGAAAAAATATCTTTGGAATAAGTACTAAACCAAAACTGTGGTTTTCTTTTTTTCAACATACAAAACCACCAAAGCGCAAATGATGATGATGTTTTTTATGATATACTGACCTACCATGGTCAGTATAAAAAAATCATTGTTAAATGACAGGGATGGGAAAAAAATAAAGGGGGTAAAGGTGCATAGCATATGTAGCATGGCAAATGATAAAATGACGCGATTCATTCTTCCCAGAATCAGTAAAACGCCAATGAGTGTTTCCCAAATGGCAAGTAGAATGATGGAAATAGATGCAGGTATAAGCCCACAAGTGAGGAGATTGATGGTTTCTCTTGCTAAGTTTTCCGCAGGACTAATGCCTGGAAAAAACTTCAAAAACCCGAACCACAAGTAGGCGATACCTATGCTCGCGGATAAAAATAAATATCGGTGATTATAAATATATTTCTCTAAAAATTGACTCATAAAGAATTTTTTAGGTTTTTTATATCCAATAACAGCTTCATAAACTATAAAAATAAATGAATGAAATCATCAAGTTTTTTAAGATATACATCCGTTTTTTTTATGCGAATTTTATAGAATAAGAACCCTTATACGAAAATTTTTAGATTTTGTTTAGAAATAGGGGTAAAGCCTCAAATAACCTTCATTTCGGATACTTTAGCCCAACCTAAATTCCCGTTTTCAATCCTTATTTTCTTCCATTCCCCGATGGAATCGAGTATTTTTACTTTTGTGCCTTCGTGCAGCATAAATAAATCAGTACTTTTTTCATCTGGAGAGCTTTTGATATAAACACTGGGAGAAAAGAGAATGGCTTCCTGATTTCCATAGTGATTATTCCTGGAATGTTGTCCCAAGAAATAACTGCAAATCCCTGCAAAGATGAACATAATGCCACCGAAGAAAAATATTTTTTTAACAACGGTAGATGCCGATGTTGTATACAGTATAAAAAGTAACAAGCTGATGAATAGAATAGAAATAGATATTTTGGCCCATGCATCGGTAGAAAAAATTTCACTGAAAGAAGTCCACCATCTTTTATAAAAGACTTGTGGTAAGGGGTCAATTTTATCGGTGATGTGCATGTTTGCCAGTTTTAAATTGAAGTCGATATCTTCATCGGAAGGGTTTAATCGTTTGGCTCTTTCATAGTTTAGGATGGCAGAAGCTATGTTTTCTGATTTGTAATAGGCATTTCCCAAGTTAAAATAAAGTTCAGCAGATTCATCGCCTTGTTTTAAAATGCTTTCGTAAATTTGAGATGCTTTTTGGTAATCGCCTTTTTGAAAGAGACGATTTCCGTTGGCAAATTCCTGTGTTACCGAACTACCTGCTAGGCAGGAAAAGCTCAGCAAGCAAAGAAATAAGTATATGATATTTTTTTTCATTTGATGTGGTTTTCAAACTTGGTAATCAGCTGTATGGCATTGTTATAGGTTTTCTCCATTTCTATTGAATCATTCGCTGGCGCATATCTGGCAAATTCACAATATCCTATGGTTTCATTGAAGTTTTCTATCAAGTCTTCACTGACACTTCTTTTTCTCAAGGCATCATTGGCACTATCCTTGGATAATTCAGCCATTGGAATGCCTAATTTGTCATTGATATAACCCCAAAGCGCCTTGCTTACTTCATCATAAAATTTCTCTTTGTTTTTTTCTTTGAGATGTTTGTCTGCTAGTGATAGTCTTTTTCTTGCCATACCGGTGGCTCTCTTTTGTTTCATAAGCGCTGCATTTCCGGTCATTTCGAGGTATTTTTTGCGATAGATAAAAAACAGGATGAAAAGGAAAAGTGGAATGCATAAAAGGATATAGAATAATATGGATCCAAAAAAGAGGTCCCCTTTTTTATTAAATCCTCCGTTGCTGGTTTTGATAAAGCGAATATCTTTTCCCAGCAGCTTGATATCTTCTTTATTGACTCCTTGAATGGATGTGCCTGAAGCAGCTTCATGGTCACTGCCTTTGGCTACTTTGAGCAGAAATTCAGGTGAATTGAGTTGAATATAGCTTTTCTTTTCCGGGTCAAAATACGAAAAGTGAATGGGGGCAATTTTATACTCACCGGCATGTCGGGGAATCAATAGAAACTCAAAGGTTCGGTTTCCGGAAACCCCTGCTGCGGTGATGCTTATATTGTCAATCGTTTTTGGGTCATAGCTTTCTATATCTGGAGGAAATTGAATTTTCGGGGCATCAATCAGTTGCAAATTTCCACTGCCACTGATTTCGATTTTTAGGTTTACCGCTTCATTGGTTTTTGTTTGTGGTTTATCAATAAAAGCCTCCATGTTTAATTTGCCTACGGCAGCGGAATATCCTACAGGTGCGCCAGCAGGTAGCGCTTTTACATTGATTTTTACCGAAGAACTTTTGATTTTATATTTCACATTTTGAATGCCCCCTCCAAAAAATGGATCATTGAAAAAGGCATCAAAAGGGTCATTGGAGCGTGACCTTCTTTTGCTTTGGATTTGTGCAATAACCTCTCCTTCGATGGGTTCAATTTCAAGCGTGCCGCTTCTTTGCGGAAAAACAACCATTTTCTTGATTTCGGCAGACTTATAAGAAACGCCATCAAGTACTTCATTGCGAAATTGAAGTTGTTGCGGCATTTCAATGTCTTTACTCCAAAACCCATTCAGTGCGGGTAGCTTGTTTACATTATAGCTTGTTAGGTTTAGTCTAGTAAACAGTTTATAGGTTATGGTAATGGCTTCGCCTTGAAACACACTTGATTTGCTGGCTGTTGATCTGAAAAAAACATTGTTTCCTGCTTCAGTGGCATCGGCATTCCCATTTTGTTGACGGCCTTGTTGCGACTGTGCTGTGCTTCCTTTTACGACCTTGATATTTAGGGCATTGCTCTGAACCGTTCGCCCACTCACCTCAATGGTAGCCGCATTTATCCGAAAGGTTCCTTCTGTTTTGGGTTGCAGAACATAGGTAAATGAAATGGATTGGGTTACAGATCCATTGATAAACTGCATGCTTGTCGATTGGCTTGGGCCCATCAGAATATTGAATCCATCGAAAGAAGGGGCCCTGAATCTACTTCCGTTTGCATTTATGGAATAGGTTACTTCAAATTGGTCGCTGGTGGAAAGGGTTGTTCTGTCTGCTGAGGCCGTGAAACTTATATCATCCGCAAGGAGCATATAGGGGATAAATAGAAAGGCTATCAATGCTGATTTGGCATTTAAAAGATAATGTGTGTATTTAACACATAGATGGTGTATATGTAACACATTTGAAATGAAAACGGCCATTCCTCTTTTTTGTTTTTTGAGCTGACTTTGCATATTTACCAGTCTTTTTCGATTTTACCGCTGCCGGTGGCATCTTCTTTTTTTGATACTTTTTTCTGTATATCCTTCTCCTGATTATTTAAAGCGTCCAAAATTCTTTGGGCATCTTCTTTGGAGATTTTGGGAGGTTGGTTTCCTGATTTTTGCTCTTTATTCTGATCCTTTTCGTTGGGTTTTCCGTCCTGGTTTTTATTTCCGTCTGTATTGTTCTTGTCGTTTTTGTCTTTTTGATCCTGTTTTTTCTGGTCCTCTTTGGAATCCTTTTTCTGGTCTTTATTGTTTTTCTGGTCCTTATTATCTTTATTATCCTTATTCTGTTGTTGTTGTTGCTTCAATTGTGCTTGTGCATAGGCCAGATTGTAGCGGGTTTCCTCATCCTTGGGATTGAGTTTTAGAGCCTCTTTATATGCTGCAATACTTTCTTCTGGCTTTTTGGTTTTCAATAAACTATTTCCCAAATTGTGGTACGCTTTTGAAAGCAGGTTTTTGTCGTTTTTTTCTGAGGCAATAATTTGTCTGAATTGTTGCGCAGCTTCTTCAAATTTGCCTTGCTTGTAAAAGGCATCGCCTAAATTGAAGTTTCCTTCATTGAGGTTTTTTTTCTTTTCCAATGATTTTCTGTAGCTGATTTCAGATTCATTGTATTTGCCATTTTCGTATTGCTTATTGCCTTTGCGAATCAATTCATTTGACGACTGAGCAAATGCACCCCATATATTCGCGCATAGGAAGATGAGCAGAAGAACGTATTTGATTTGTATTTTCATTTTTTTACCTCCCCGAAAAGATTCATTTTTATCCACCATTTGCTTTTTCTTTCAGTGATAAAGAATTCTGCGACCAGCAAAAGCAGGGCCGCAAATAGAAAATATTGAAAGCGGTCAACATAGTCTGCAAATTCTTTTGTACCGATATTTTTTTTCTCCATTTTGGCAATTTGATCTATAATGAGTTTTAAGCCATCATCACTATTGGTAGCTCTAATATATTCTCCTTTTCCTGCCGCTGCGATTTGTATAAGCGTTTGTTCATCAAGTTTGGTAAGAATGGTATTTCCACTTTCATCCTTTCTAAAACCTGC
>CANKSK010000104.1 GCA_947485425.1 Bacteroidota bacterium
CTTTTCCATTTTTTCCAATTCTTCGGTAAGCCCTTTTGTGCTTTCTTTTAATGCCGAAGTTTGCTCTTTTAGCACATCTGCTTCTGCCCGCTTCCCTTCCTTGTATAAGTCCCCAATTTGTTTGGCCAACTGATTGGCATGCGCGAGCATGGTATCCAATTCATTTTGGGTTTTACGTCTTCCTTCATCCTTATTTACGAGGTCTTTTACCAAATCGGCAGCCTTAAAATTTTTCACGGAAAGGCGCTCTACGACCTCATTTGGATTTTCTCTTATGTAGCTTAATTGTAGCATAAATTGATCTTGATTTTACAAAATTGTTGCCTGACAAATGTACTTATTAATTTTATTTTTTTGCAATCCATAGACAAACCCCCTTGTACGTAAAATATGGACATTTGTTCTGGTTTTATCTTGCCATACAAAATGAAATTGATTTTCTATCTTTGTTTTACCTTTTTAGTGCCCTTGGATACCCCTTAAACGAATTTATTGTCATACGCTTCATGAAATTTGCCATTGTTATTTTTCCGGGATCAAACTGCGACCGAGACACCGTATGGGCCTTGCAAAAAACGATGGATTGCCATATATCGATGGTAAGACCTGAACAGAGGGATCTTGGCAATCCGGACCTTGTTATTATACCTGGGGGATTTTCATATGGCGATTATTTAAGAGCGGGAGCCATAGCAAGGTACAGTCCGGTTATGGAATCAGTACTTGCATTTTCCAAAAAAGGAGGATCTATTCTTGGTATCTGCAACGGATTTCAGATTCTTTGCGAGAGTGAACTCCTTCCGGGAACCCTTATCACAAATCAAAATGGACTTTTTTGTTCCAAAAACACCTTCATCAGGACTGAAAACAACACAACATTGCTAAGTTGCGATTTGAAAAAGCATCAAATCCTAAAAATCCCCATTGCCAACAAAGAAGGAAGGTACTATGCACCCAAGGAAACGCTGAAAACATTGAATGACAACCAACAAATTGTTTTCAGATATTGCAACGAAAATGGAGAGGCTGACACTTTGTCAAATTACGGGGGTTCGGATGAAAATATTGCTGGCATTTGCAATGCTAAAAAAAATGTATTTGGCATCATGCCTCATCCAGAAAGGGCCGTAGATATTGACTCAGGGAATACCGATGGTCAACTTATCTTTCAATCGATACAGAAATTTTTCTTCAGAAAGTAAAATAAATTTTGTAGCGAAAAAATGTATTTTATTCAAGTTTATTTTTGAGCATAAACGCTTTGACAAAAGAATACAAATTAAATCCCGGAAGCTGAGAAGCTGTCAAAATATTTTCTGAGAGTTGTTTTTTATCCACGACTTTCATCCTAGAGATAGAGATCAGGCGCATGGCTTTTTCAAATAAAAGAGAAGGTTTTCTTTTGTTTATGGCAATGTTCCCATGCTGCTGAATTTGGGTTAACAACTCATCGAGCCCTTGGCTTATGGATGCTGACGTTTTTATGACTGGGATATTCCATAATGCAGGAGAATTTGAATGGGCAAGGGCCATCAAGTTTTTTGCAAAGCCTTCTGATCCGTCTCTATCCGATTTATTCACCACAAAAATATCGGCAATTTCCATGATTCCGGATTTCAGTGCTTGAATTTCATCTCCGGCTTCGGGCACCAAGACCACGATGGTGGTATCAGCCAACCCGGCAATTTCCACCTCAGACTGTCCCACACCAACGGTTTCCACAATCACATATTGAAACCCGGCGGCTTTAAGGATATCCGATATTTCAAGCGTTCTAGAAGAAAGGCCTCCCAAAGAGCCCCTTGTGGCAGCAGACCTGATAAATATGGATTCATTGTTAAAATGCTCACTCATGCGCAGCCTATCACCCAAAAGGGAGCCAAAATTAAATGACGAGGTGGGATCAATGGCAAGTACTGCAATTTTGCTTCCCGGTTCTTTTTGTAAAATATGTGACAAAAGCGCATTGATAAGCGTACTCTTTCCCGCTCCCGGCGGACCGGTAAAACCGATAACAGGCACCTTTTCCTGCAAATGAAGACCTGCAAGAATTTCCTCGCTACCGGGCAAATCATTCTCTACAATGGTTATACATCGGGCGATTGAGCGGCTATCTCCATTGTGAAGTCCTTTGAGTAGGGCGGAAATATCATTCATAAAAAGAATCGGTTAAGTGAGATTTCTATCTTTTATTCTAATTTTGAACAAATTTACACAGGAAATATGACAAAATGTTCTTCACAAACAATATTTGGTAAATTTGCCTTTCATTCATTCCAATGATTCAAATATCAGCAGTCATCATAACCTTTAATGAGGAAAAAAACATCGGAAGGTGTATCGACTCCTTGTTGCAAGTAGCCGATGAAATTCTTGTGATTGATTCTTTCTCTATCGATCGAACGGAAGTCATCTGTCTAGAAAAAGGTGTTCGCTTTTTGCAACATCCTTTTGAAGGCCATATAGAGCAGAAAAACTATGCCATTTCACAAGCAAAATTTCCTTATGTGCTTTCTTTGGATGCCGATGAAGCCTTAAGTCCACAATTAATACAATCTGTTCTTCAGATAAAAAATAGTACCCCATTGGATGGATATTACCTAAATCGCCTGACCAATTATTGTGGTCATTGGGTACGATATTGTGGTTGGTATCCTGATAAAAAGCTGAGACTTTTTGACAGCAGAAAGGGAAGATGGGCAGGCACCAATCCGCATGACATCTATCTACTTGATGGTACTTCAAAAACCGGGAAATTACAAGGCGATATTTTACATTATAGTTATTATACTTTTGAAGACCATATTAAACAGATTAATTTCTTTTCAAATATTGCAGCTAGGGAGGCTTTCATGAAAGGAAAAAAATATTCTTTCTTCGAGAAAATTATTCTATCCCCTTTTGTCAAGTTTCTGCAATCCTATTTCTTGCAACTGGGTTTTCTGGATGGCTATTACGGATTTGTCATTTCTATTGCTTCTTCCTTTGCCACATTTTCAAAATACGTAAAATTAAGACAGCTTTGGAAAGATGAGCAGGCAAAATCCTAAACGAATTATCATCAGCAGAACAGACAATTTGGGGGATGTCATCTTAACACTTCCTTTGGCTGCGGCGTTAAAAAAAATATATCCCCAAGTAAAGATTATTTTTTTAGGAAAAACATATACTGAAACCATTATAAAGAGATGCAGAGCGGTTGATGAATTTGCAGATTGGGATCAGGCAAAAAACAAAAGCAAAAATGAAATAATCGACTTTTTTCGGAAATTACAAGCAGACGTCATCATACATGTATTTCCTGATTACCAGATTGCCAAGTTCTCTTACAAGGCAGGTATACCCATGCGGATAGGCACAAGTCATCGCTTGTATCACTGGATTTTTTGCAACAAAAAAGTTGATTTACCAAGAAAAAAATCAGATCTGCATGAAGCTCAGTTAAACCTGAAACTCATTGAACCTTTGGGAGGAAAAAAAGAATATTCTCTGCAGGAGATACCTGCTCTTTTCGAATTTAATGATGGCATAAATTCCCAAAAAAATCATGCAGAAAAATTCAAATTGATTTTGCACCCGGGCACCAAAGGGAGCGCAAGAGAATGGGGTATTGTAAACTTCAAAAATCTAATTGCTTTATTAGACAAAGATATTTATGAAATTTATATTACAGGAACCGAAGAAGAAGGGCAAAGATTTCGTCAAGCATTTCAAGGATTTCCAAATGTGGTGGATGTGACGGGAAAGATGAATATGGAGGCGTTTATCGCATTTATTTTTTCCTGTGATGGAATCGTTGCTGCCAGCACAGGGCCCTTGCATATTGCGGCGGCAGCAGGAAAAATAGCCATTGGCATATATGCCCCCATGCGACCTATTTTCCCGATGCGCTGGGCACCCCTTGGCACAAAGGCATCCTATCATGTTTTGCCCAAATCATGCACCGCATGTCAAAAATCAGGTGCATGTGCATGTATACAAAGTATTTCTCCCTTGGAAGTAAAAGCAAATCTAGAAAACCTTAGGATGTTTTAATCGAAATGAAATCGATTATTTTTAAACATGAAAAGAGAATAAAAAAAGGCAAAAAAGCTCACACCTGCCTGCGTTTCTAAAGTATCCTCACTGAGCATGGACAGCATCATCATGATCCAAAAAACACTAAACAAATATTCTTTATATTGATTTTTTGAAAATAGTGCATAGAACATCACGAACAAAAAATAAGCTGCACCAATCAAACCAAAAGCAACTGCAAAAGTCAAGTATTGATTGTGTGAACGCAGACGCCAGCGCATGCTTAAAGGGGATTTGCTTTCATAATATTCCTGTAAAAATGCTTGTTCCACATTGCCTGTCCCTACCCCTATCCAAGGATTTTTCGAAACAATTTTATAGGCGGTCTTCCAATATTCAAACCTTTGAACCACCGAATGTCCACTAGGATCACCCCCTTTTTTATAATGGTCGTATTCCCAAATGATTTGATGAATGCGTCCATTTAAGTTGGATATCCCTTGATAGTTTACATTTGCAATTCCATTTTCAATGGATTGGATTTCTTGATGGCTTAGCTGTTCAACTCCATCTCTGTCTTTTTTAAGTCCTTTAGAAGCTAAAAATCGAACCAACGTATTTAAAAGCAATTGACCGCGTCGATCATTGGCATCATATGCGATTGAACTTCTTTCTGCCCATGCAGCTTTTAATTCAGGCTTGCAAACATAAATCCATACCTGGTTACCATTTTCATATTCATTCGATTCAGGAGTATGCTCATACAAATTGCCATATTTGGTTTGTAATGCAAGCGTACCTGATTTCGACTGATTTATTTTATAATATTCAACAACTGCATGATTTATATAAAAATATACACCCAAGGAAAGGCCTACAAATAAAAGGGTAAATAGTATTTTATATTTTTTTTCTCTCTGAAAATAAAGATGATAAAGAAGTAAAATTAAGGTAGTGATTACAAGAACAGAAATTCCGGTAATGGATTCCATAATGACAAGAAAAATTACAAACCAAAGCATTAAAAACAAAATCAAAACCTTCTGTAGGGCAGTATATTTTTGCTTTTCTGTACTAAAAAAATATCCCAAAATAAAAATTGAAAAACAGATGAGCAATCCAAATCGTATATGAGAAGTAAATAAAGATATATTTCGAATTTCATGAATTTCAATATTTGAAAACCCGAGCAATACAAACATACTTGCCAAA
>CANKSK010000105.1 GCA_947485425.1 Bacteroidota bacterium
CATCTTAAAATCCGGTGATGCCATTGTGCTCATACATGGTGTGCATGCCATTCGTGTTATTGAAGATATGCAGTGTATTAGTGTTAAACAAGGCCCATTTTTGGGCGATAAAGAAGATAAAGTATTTGTGGAGGTAAAATCATGATACAAGTTTTTGAACCGGAAATTGGCCGGGAAGAGATAGAGGCAGTTACGGATGCGCTTTTAAAGGGTGAAATTTCGGGCTCTTTTGGGAATTATATTCCGCAGTTTGAAGAGGCATTTGCCAAATATATTGGATGTAAATATGGCGTTGCCGTTTCAAATGGTACCACCGCACTTCATTTGGCTGTTGCCGCCGCCGGAATTGGAAAAGGGGATGAGGTGCTGATGAGCGCTTCAACCAATATTGCAACTGCCCTAGCTGCATTTCATAACAATGCCGTATCCATCCCTGTGGATTCAGAAAATGTAAGCTGGAATTTGAACCCTGAACTTCTCGAAAGCTTAATCACACCAGCAACCAAGGCCATAATACCTGTTCACCTCTATGGGCATCCTGCAGATATGGAACCCATCATGCAAGTAGCCCAAAAGCATAATCTTACCGTGATTGAAGATTGTGCCGAATCACATGGGGCAACATATAGGGGCAAGATGACCGGTACCTTTGGTCATATGGGATGTTTTAGTTTTTATGCCAATAAAATTATTACCACGGGTGAAGGAGGGATGATTCTAACCGATGATCCTGTTTTGGCAGAAAAATTACGGTTATTGAGAAATCTTGCCTTTACAAAACCCCGTTTCAGACATGAAGTAGCGGGTTATAACTTCAGGATGACTGGTTATCAAGCGGCTATGGCGCTTGCTCAACTTCAGAAAATTGACAGCATTATTGATAAAAAACGATGGGTTGCACATACCTACAATGCTTTACTAGCTGATGTATCGGGTTTACAATTACCCTATGAGGCGCCGGATGTGAAAAATGTGTATTGGATGTATGCCATTGTACTTACTGCTGATGCTAAAATATCTCGCGATCAACTGATGGCTTCTCTTGCTGATGATGGCATTGAGACCCGCACCTTCTTCTGTCCGATGAATTTACAACCCTGCTTAGAAAGTATGGAAGGCTATCGACAGATTGATTGCCCTGTGGCTGAATCCTTATGGCAAACAGGTTTGTATTTGCCTTCTTCTACTCGCTTAAATGAAGAACAATTGCAATTTATTGCCGAAAAAATTAAATACCATATGCTTCAGGCATAATTTTTTCTCAAAAGAAAAGAGGTATTTTATGCTTTTTGCAAATTTCACCAAAGATTTCAATATATTTTCATTCATTGTTTAATTGGTATAATGTGACGGCCCTCCTTACAGATTAAAAATACTAAATACCCATTGCGTAAATCATGAACGAGCGAATTAAAAATATCATACCCCAGCTCACCGGCGTGCGTTTTTTGGCTGCTGCTATGGTTTATTTTTCGCATCATGTGCTTCCATTTTCTGGACATATTCATCATCGGTTTTACGATGTTATCAAGGAGTTTGGTAGCACAGGGGTCACGGTATTTTTTGTTTTAAGCGGTTTTTTAATATACTATAGATACAGCAATAGGCTCAGCTTTTCATTTCGTTCTTTATGGAATTATTTTTTGAATAGATATGCCAGAATTTATCCCATGTTTTTTCTTGTTACAGTCATCTCTTTGGGATTTCAACATATTAGTGATGTAAAAAGTTGGATTCTATGTTTGACATTTATCAATGGTTTTTTTGATGAGTACATTCGTTTTTTGGCCATTACACAAGGCTGGACCCTTACCATTGAAGAGACCTTTTATGTGTTGGCACCTTTCATCTTTTATTTTGTTCTTAAAAAAACATCTATTTTTCGGATAGGCATGTTTATTATGTCCATTGGAATGCTATGGTTCGTATTGAATCATCTATTTGATATTCATATGTTTAAGTCTTTTTATTTTATTTTATATTCAACATTTTTTGGCCGATGTTTTGACTTTTTAACCGGAATTTTCTTGGCGAAAATATTTCTTCAAAAGGACCATACATCTTCTATAGGGATTCATTTGACCTATTTTTCAGTATTTCTGTTTGGCATTGCTTTGTTTATTCTGTCAAGTCTATCCTCTTCCATTTATTTGTATGGGGTATACAATCCTGCAGGACTGTTGCTCAATAATTTTTTTCTGCCAGTGATTATCGCGGCTTTCTTTTATGGCATTATTCATGAAAAAACATGGATTTCACAAATTCTGCAGAGTAAATTATTTGTTATCCTTGGAAAAAGTTCGTATATCCTATATTTAATTCATTACGGTGTGGTAGGAACTTTATTAAGCTCTTTCTTTATTTCTTTATGGGGTACATCATCATTAATGATAAACCACATATGGCTCAATGTCGGATTGACTTTTATATTGTTTACCCTTGTATCTATAGTTGGATTTTATCTGATTGAAGATCCAATCAATAAATGGATTCGAAGAAAATTTTCCTTGAAGCTTCTCAATAGCAATAATCAAATTCAAAAATAAATTTATGTCTTCTTATATTGGTCGTCACGCTGAATTATACGATACCTTATATGCTGAAAAGGATTATGCCTCAGAAGCTTCTTTTATTCATAATTGTTTAATGCAGTATGGACGTCCTGAGTCGAATCATATTCTTGAAATAGCCTGTGGTACAGGTAATCATTCTTTTATTCTCGAGAAATTTGGGTATCAGATTGATGCTTTTGATTATTCTCCTGATATGATTGATAGAGCAAATAGAAAAAAAGCAGAACAGGCATCGCCGACTCTTTTCTCTGTTGGTGATATGCGCGATTCTGAAAATTTTCAAAAGAAATATGATTCTGTTCTCTGTCTTTTCGACTCCATCGGTTATGTGCAAACAAATGCCTCGGTGAAAAAGGTATTGGATAATGTGAGTAGCTGTTTGCTTCCCGGAGGCTTGTTTATCATGGAATTTTGGCACGCTGCGGCCATGATTAAAAATTATGATCCACTGCGTATCAAAAGGTTTCATCTTGCAGAAAATCATGAGTTGCTTCGGATTTCTGAAACGAGCATTGATGTCGAAAAACAAGTATGTAGTGTTAAATATACACTGTATGAATTTTTAAATGATAGTCAATACACAAAAATAGAAGAAACCCAGGTAAATAGATTCTTTTTATGCGCTGAAATGCTTGGCCTACTTGAGCATTCAGGTTTGGAGCCTTTGCATATTTTCGATGGGTATTCCCATTCAACAAAAGCGGATGAGAATTCTTTTCATGTGGTTATGATTTGTAAAAAAACGATGGAATAATGAAAATTGGTATTCATTTTTTTACCACAGGAGCTGATATAGGCGGTGGTTTTACTTTTGGCGAACAAATTATTAAAGCAATAAGCCAATGTAGTGCAGCTAAAAAGCATGAAATTTTGATTTTTACGCCTATTTCTTTGTCTTTTGTACAAAAGCATGAGGGTTTTCAAGAGGTCATTATTCCACAAGAAGAAGCCACACCATTTCCGACGCGGGTAAAAAACTTTACTTTGAGGCGCTTGGGACGCAGCGTTTCAAGTCCTTTAAGCGCTCTTCAGAAAAAAATACAAGAAGAAAATCCTGATATCATTTACTTCATTGATCCTTTTTATGCTGAAAATGTTGATGTTCCATATATCGTTACCGTCTGGGATTTACAGCATCGATTACAACCTTTTTTTCCTGAGGTGCGTATTTTGAATACTTGGGAAAACAGAGAACGGATGTTTTCCAATGTATTGGGTAAAGCTGCATATATCATTGCCTGCAATGAAACCGGAAAAAATGAAGTGATGAATTTTTATGGTATTCCTTCTGAAAGAATTGCCATGCTACCGCATCCGACCCCTTCTTTTGCTTTGGAAGCTGGAGATGGAGATTTGACTGTTTTACAGAAATTTAATCTTCGTTATCAAGAATATCTTTTTTATCCTGCACAATTTTGGGCCCATAAGAATCACATTGCTATTTTAGATGTCATTGCTTCTCTTCGTGCCCAAGGCCTGCAAATGAAGGCTGTATTTTCAGGTTCTGATAAAGGAAATAAAGATTATATCATGCAAACTGCTGAATTAATGGGTATTTCGGATCAAATTGTATTTGCTGGATTTGTTGATAGAGAAGAGTTAATTGCCTTATACCGAAATGCCTTTGCTTTGAGTTATGCTTCCTTTTTCGGTCCTGAAAATCTGCCGCCATTAGAAGCATTTGCTCTTGGGTGCCCAGTAATTGCCTCCGATGCAAATGGCGTGAGAGAACAATTGGGAGATGCAGCACTTTATTTTAATCCTAAAAAGCCGGAAGAATTGGTAAATCAGATTCTTGCTTTAAGTAATGTTGACGTTCGCAATGCGATGATTGAAAAAGGAAAAATACGCTGTCAAACACGCAGGGTAGAGGACTTTGCCCTTGGTTTCTTTGATATTATTGATTCGTTTTCAGCAATTAAAAGAACCTGGAAATAATTGGTAGAGCCAATATTTATTCTGAAGGAATTTCAAAATGATGGGCAATATAGAATTGGGCTTGACCTCCTTCGGGTAGTTTTCCGGATTCATAAAAATCACCTGATTCTACATGGAATATACCTGCATTTTGAACCCAATCCGCAATGTCATTGTTTATTCTTGTAAATAGACTGAAGTGATATTTTCCCGGTGGCAAAGGAAGTTTATCGACCACAATATCTATGCTATTGGTGTTTTCTGAAATAATGGGAAAGGCTTGATTGGTAACATCATTGTTAAAAATACTTATTCGCATGCCGGATTGGTCATCAATGCCAAATGACAAATGCAGGTTGGTAAGAATTCCCGGATTTTTTCTTTGGAAAGAAATACGAAAGACACAGTTTTGACCCGAATAGATAGCATTGATTTTTTTTCTATTTTGATCCAGTAAGCTCATTGAAGTAAATCTGATTTCACCATTCCCTGATCTTTCCTTGTTTTCAATGAGGGGTATCGTGCCATCATGGAGTGTGCCGTTTAAATAATAATCGATCACATGCAAGGGGGTGCCTTCTTTTTCAATAACCCCATTGCGAATCATAATGGCGCGAGTACATAAATTTTGTATCGCGGCCATTTGGTGACTTACAAACAGAACGGTTCTGCCTTTTTCTGCCACATCTTTCATCTTTCCCATGCATTTTTGTTGAAAAGACGCATCCCCAAC
>CANKSK010000106.1 GCA_947485425.1 Bacteroidota bacterium
TGCAAGCGCTACTGAATCTGGAGCTCCTGACTGCGCAAGAGCAGAAAAAGCTTTAATCATACCCAATACAGTACCTAGAAGTCCTACAAGTGTTGATATGGAAGCAAGGGTAGCTAAAATAACTAAATTTTTCTCTAACATCGGAAGTTCTAAGGCTGTAGCTTCTTCTAACTCTTTTTGGATGGCCAATGATTTTTGTTCACGATCCATACCCGTTTCTGCATCCATTTCTTTATATCTGCTAAGACCGGCTTTTACAACATTCGCCACAGAGCCTTTTTGGATATCACAAAGATTGTCGGCTTCAGTTATATTGCCACTTTTTAGTTGTTGTTGGATTTTACGAATAAACATATCGACACGGCCTTTTCCCGTAGCTTGCGCAATGGTAAGCATCCTTTCAACAGTGAAGGTCAAAACAATTAAAAGCAAAGAAATCAAGATGGGTACAATAATACCGCCTTTATAGACAATCCCAAGAACATTTCCCGGTAGGGGATGATTGGCAGGATCTCCACCTTCAAAATTGGATGAACTACCCAATACGAATTTGTATACAATAAATGATACTACGATGGCTGCCGGAATGGCAATTCCTGCAAAAATACCTTTAAGACCGGAGGTTTCTGAAGCTTTGTTTTCCATTTTATTTTCCTGATTTTAATTTTTGAGTGAGGTGAAGAATTTTATTTTTAGAGCGGCAAATTTAATGTTTTTCTTGGGATAAAAAATTATCATCGTAAATTTTAGAAGATATCTTCATGATTTGGTCTTTTTTTGGTTTTTTCTTTGAAAATTCACCTTTTTTTGAGCGATAGGGGCTCTTCAATGTATATTTGCCTTTTAAAACGAAATTACGGCCATGAAAATTTTATCCTCCGAACAAATTCATTTGGCCGACGCTTATACCATTGCCAATGAGCCCATTCCTTCCATTCAATTGATGGAAAGAGCTGTTGAGCATTTGCTTCCTGTTTTATTGGAATTGCCTTTTTTTAAAGAATCAGGTAAAAAACCACTTGTTTTTTGTGGCATGGGCAATAATGGTGGCGATGGACTTGTTCTTGCCAGGTTGTTGTTTATCCATGGATTCAGGCCACAAGTATGTATTGTGAGGCATCGCACTGTGCCTTCGGATGATTTTTTAGTCAATGAAGGTAGACTCAAGGAAATTCAGGAAATTCCTATTCTTTATATCGAAAAAATAGAGGATTTCTCAAAAATACCGGATTCGAAACTAACGATTGATGCCTTGTTGGGAACAGGGCTTACCGATTCTGTACATGGGGTATTGGCTGAGGCTATTCAGTATATAAATTGTCTTGAAAGCATTGTGGTTTCTGTGGATATACCCAGTGGGCTTTTTGCTGATAAAACTTCCGCAGCCATAAATTCCTCTGCCATTATTCAGGCGGATTATACCTTTTCTTTTGAATTTCCGAAGCTTGCCTTTATGTTTGCTGAAAACGCAAAATATGTGGGAGATTGGAAAGTTATTCCCATTGGCTTGCATCAGGGCTATGTAGTTGATTTGCCGGTAAAATATTCCTTTTTGGAAGCGCTGATGTTCAAAAAATGGCTGAAATGGCGTGGTAAGTTTGATCACAAAGGAAAATATGGCCATGCTTTTATCGTGGCAGGTAGCAGGGGTAAAATGGGGGCCGCTATCCTGGCCTCCCAAGCCTGTCTGAAATCAGGTGCAGGAATGCTCACTTCGCATGTGCCGTCCTGTGGCGAATTGCCATTGCATATTTCTATTCCTGAGGCCATGTTACAAGTGGATCAAAATCTCGATTTTATTGCTGATGCAATACAATTCTCATTTGCCGATGCGGTAGGTATAGGTCCTGGCATCGGGAAAAATGAGGAAACAGCAAAGGCTTTAAAATGGCTTATTCAGGAAGTGAAAGTACCTTTGGTATTGGATGCCGATGCACTGAATATTTTAGCGGAAAACAAGACTTGGATTTCATTTCTTCCACCGGGAAGTATTTTAACCCCACATCCCATTGAGTTTGAGCGTTTATGTGGGAAAGCCACTGATGATTTTGACCGACTTGAAAAGCAAATTGAATTTTCCATCAAATACCAGGTCTATGTGGTGCTAAAGGGGGCAAATACCTCTATTACCTGTCCCAATGGATACACCTATTTTAATTCTACAGGTAATCCGGGAATGGCTACTGCCGGGAGTGGAGATGTGTTGACGGGTATTTTAACCGGGCTATTGGCAAGAGGATATTCTAATGAACAGGCTTGTCTTCTTGGTGTATATCTGCATGGATTGGCGGGGGATTGGGCGGCTAAAAATCTCGGAATGGAATCCATGCTGGCAGGGGATATTGTTCATAATTTGTCAGCAGCATTGATCCAATTGCATTCTGAAGTTTTCGTATAAATAATGAAATCTATTTTTGTCCATTTTTTTTCATCTGATAAAATTTTATCTTTGTGTAAATTCTAATTTTAACCTCTATGAACAAGCAAAAAATATCTATCATTCTTAGCGCTGTATTCTTGTGTTTGATGATCGTCAACCATTCATCTTGTCAAAGCAATTCTAAAAAAATACAAACCTTGAAGGCCGATGAATATCAGGCCAAAATGGAAAAGCTTACCAATAAGCAAGTAATTGATGTAAGAACGCCTGATGAGTATAAAGATGGGCATTTGAAAAATGCATATAATGTTGATTGGAATGCAGCAGGTTTTGATGAGGGGATGAAATCTTTGGACAAAACCAAGCCTACATTTGTATATTGTTTGGCCGGTGGCCGAAGCGCAGCTGCAGCCGCAAAGCTAGAACAATTGGGTTTTTTGGAAATATATAATTTGGAGGGGGGAATTACCGCCTGGAAAAAGGCAAATAAGCCTCTTGAAAAAATGATGGAAGTTTCCGAATCGCATGATGGAATGGGTGTCAAGGAATATGAAAAATTAGTGAGTGAGTCCAAACTTACTCTAGTGGATTTTAATGCACCTTGGTGTGGTCCCTGTCGTAAAATGAAACCCATTCTGGATCAGATTTCATCTGAAAAGGCCGGAAAAATTAAAATCATCCCTATCAATGCAGATGATAATGAAATCATGTCTGCAAATTTGCAAATTGAAGCCCTGCCTACTTTTATTTTGTATAAAAATGGCAAACAGGTAGAAAGGTTTATGGGATATATGGAGAAGGAGGATTTGATGGAAATTCTTTCCAAATACTTTTAAGGAAAGAAATCACATGTATTTAGTGCGCAAAGCTAGGGGATATGCCCGAAGGCTTTGCACTACCGGCATACTGATAAAATCCCATTCCTGATTTTACGCCTAGGTTACCGGAGGTGACCATGTTGACTAACAAAGGACAGGGTGCATATTTGGGGTTTCCAAAACCTTGATGTAATACCCTTAAGATAGACAGGCAGGTATCTAATCCAATAAAATCTGCCAGTTGTAAGGGGCCCATTGGATGGGCCATGCCAAGTTTCATCACTGTATCAATTTCATTCACGCCAGCAACACCTTCATAAAGTGAATAGATTGCTTCGTTAATCATGGGCATTAAAATTCGATTGGCTATAAAGCCCGGATAATCATTCACTTCTACCGGTTTCTTTTTCAATTGTACCGAGAGTTCAAAGATTTTTGAACACACCGCATCCGATGTTGAGTATCCCCTGATTACTTCAACCAATTCCATAAGGGGCACCGGATTCATAAAGTGCATACCGATTACCTTTTCAGGTCTTTTTGTTGCGGAGGCTATTCGCGTAATTGAAATGGATGAAGTATTACTAGCCAAAATGGTTTCTGCATGACAATATTGGTCAAGTTCTTTGAAAATTTTTAATTTGAGTTCTTCATTTTCAGTTGCCGCCTCTATCACCAAATCACAATTGAGGACGCCTTCTTGTATATTCTCAAAAGTTGTTAATCTTTTTAGGCTTGCTTCTTTTAATTCAATGCTGATAGTTTGCTTGCTAATCATTCGATCCATATTGCGAGAGATGGTTTCAATGCCTTTATCTAAAGCGGCTCTCGACACATCAATAAGCGATACATCAAAACCATTTTGAATACATACATGGGCAATTCCATTGCCCATAATTCCGGATCCTATTACAGCTATTTTTTTCATTTGTGTTTATATTATTTGATTCGAAAATTACTTTCCTCTTCCTTGAACCACTATCAATACGGTATATATTAATATTTTAAAGTCAAGGGCAATAGACATGTTTTCAATGTAGATGATATCAAATTTGAGTCTTTCAACCATCTGGTCTACATTTTCTGCATACCCGAACTTTACTTGTCCCCATGAAGTTATTCCAGGGCGCACTTTGTGAAGATGCCTGTAGTGAGGGGCTTGTTCCATGATTTTTTTTACAAAAAAATCACGCTCTGGTCTGGGGCCTACAATGGACATATCTCCTATGAGCACATTATAAAATTGAGGGATTTCATCTAGTCGAATTCTTCTCATAAACTTGCCGAATGAAGTAATTCGACTATCCTTTTCGCTGGATAGCATGGGGCCATTTTTTTCGGCATTCGAATACATGGACCGAAATTTAAAAATCTTAAAAGGTTTTCCATGAATACCAATTCTTTCATGACTATAAAAGATGTTTCCTGGAGAAGATAATTTTACCCCTATCGCTGCAAAAATATAGATGGGAGATCCTATCGTCATTACCAAAATAGAAAAAGTGATATCAATAATTCTTTTTACCGTTTTTTGCCATTCAGGCATTAAATCAGGATGTATTTCGATAAGGGGCGCCCCAAAAATGGCATTCATTTTTACTGAACCCAGCAAGATATCGTACATGTCCGGTATGACTTTGATGATGACTTGCGTGTCTTCCAGGTCATTGATGATTTTGTTGATTTTATCATGCTCCGATGATTCCATGGCTAAAATAACTTCTTCGATTTTCTTTTCATCTATCAATCGAGGTAAATCATTTATTTCTCCCAAATGATGCAAATGGGGTATTAATAAATTATCGTTATTACCATCAATGTGAACAAATCCAAGAATTTTATTTCCCTGTGATACTTTCTGTGATTGAAATTCTTGAAATAATTTTAAGGCCCTTTGGTTGCTGCCAACAAGCAGGGTATTAAAACCAATTTCTCCTCTTTGAATTTTATGCGCAGTGATGGTAGATAGCCAGAGTCTGAAAAATGCTGTTATCCCAAAATGAAGGCTTAATAAAGTAA
>CANKSK010000107.1 GCA_947485425.1 Bacteroidota bacterium
ACATTTGTGCGGATGAAGGGACTCGAACCCCCACGCCTCACGGCACCAGATCCTAAGTCTGGCGCGGCTGCCAATTACGCCACATCCGCAAATGTTCCTCAACGGGGTGCAAAGGTATTGTTTTTTTTTACTTATTACAATTCTTAAAAATTTTAAACCCATTATTCCTCTCGAAAAATTAAAATTGCTGAATAGCCCAAATACGATTCAGAATTTTTAAATTTGCAGAAGCAATCTAATCCATGATCACTTTAAATCCCCAAGACGAAAAAACCGCAAGAATCCATGCCATAATGCTTGGAGCAATTGCCCCTAGACCCATTGCACTAGTCAGTACAATGGGGGAAAATGGCATTCCCAATTTAAGCCCCTTTAGTTTTTACAATTGCTTTGGTGCCAAACCGCCCCTCTTAATCTTTTCTCCGGCAAGAAGAGTGAGAGACAACACCATTAAGCACTCCCTACAAAATGTAATGGCAAACAAAGAGGTGGTTATTAATGCCGTAACCTATGAGATGGTTAATCAAATATCCCTTGCTAGCAGTGAGTTTCCCGAGGGTATTAATGAATTTGAAAAATCAGGATTGACAGCCATCCCCTCGGTTTGCGTAAAACCCTTTAGGGTAAAAGAATCGCCTGTTCAATTTGAATGTATGGTTAAAGATATTATCGTTACAGGGACAGAAGGAGGAGCAGGGAATTTAGTGATTTGCGAAATCATGCTGATTCATGTGGATGAAAAGGTATTGAATGAAGCGGGAAAAATAGACCCCTTTAAAATTGACTTGGTTGCCAGAATGGGTGACGATTGGTATTGCAGAGCGAATGGCAATTCACTTTTTGAAGTAGAAAAGCCGCATACAAAAATTGGAATTGGCGTTGATGCCATGCCCATAGAAATCAGAATGAGCAAAATCTTATCCGGCAACGACCTTGGAAAACTTGGCAATATTGAACAATTACCGGATTCAAAAGAAGTAGAGCTCTACAAAGCTTTGCATCTGCAATCTCTTGAGCAAATACAGAATGAAGACCACAAACATCAATATGCAAAAACATTGCTTTCTGAGGGCAAAACGGAAGATGCATGGAAGGTCTTATTAATGAAGTAACAAATAAAAACTACATATCATGAACATCACAGGAACCCTAAAAGTAAAAAAAGAAGAACAAAAAATCAGCGAAACATTTAAAAAAAGAGAGTTTGTATTAACGGACACCACCTCATCAAAATATCCGCAATATATCAGCTTTCAACTCGCACAAAACAATTGCGAACTATTGGATTCATTCCAAACCGGCGAAGAAATGAGGGTGCATTTTAATGTTAGAGGTCGCGAATGGCAAAGCCCTGCAGGCGAAATCAAATATTTCAACACCCTTGAAGTTTGGAAAATTGAGAAAGTAAATGAAAGCGAAAATGCAAACGATACAGGATTTGAAAACCAGAGCTTTCCGGCATCGCTTCCTGAGCAGGAATCAGATCTTCCGTTTTAAATTCTTTTCAATGTGCGTTGTAATTGTTCCCAATTACAGCGCACATTTTTTTTACAACAGAAAAAATTACACGTTTTATCTCCGAACTGCTTTTTTATCCAAAGCATCACGCAGGCCGTTGCCAAGCAAGGTAAACGCCAACACCAGCAGCATGATGGCGATTCCCGGAAAAACAGCCAAATAAGCGGCATCAACTACAATATAACCATAGTTTTCTTTAATCATCACCCCCCAAGATGGCATTGGAGGCTGTGCGCCCATTCCTAAAAAACTCAAACCGGCCTCCAACAATATGGCGGAAGCAAAATTGGATGCAGCAATCACAATAACAGGCCCAAGGATATTGGGTAAAATATGACGAATAATGATTCTGCGATTGGTAAATCCCAAAGCATGCCCCGCTTCAACATATTCCATTTCACGTACTGAAAAAATCTGACCCCGAACCACTCGAGCCACATCTACCCACATGGTTAGACCAACGGCAACAAATACCTGCCAAAAACCTTTTCCCAAGGCTAGGGTAATTGCGATAACCAATAGCAGAGTTGGAATTGACCAAACCACATTAATCAACCACATCACACCATTATCAACCCAGCCTCTATAGAAACCGGCTATTGAACCAAGACCCAAACCAATAAACAGAGATATAATGACAGAAATCAACCCCACTGCCAAAGAAACGCGTGTACCAGCAATTAATCTACTGAATAAATCTCGACCAAAACGATCGGTTCCAAGCAGAAAAGTACGCTGATTAATTTGATTTTTTTGAATCTGCATGCGCAATGAAGCAATCGATTCTCTGTGAAAAAGACCTTGCATATCTTGAAAAAACAAAGAATCATTTTTTGCAAGCACTTCAGGTGCATCTGCAGAAATATCATATACTGCATCTGCAAGATTGATATGCATTGGCGAGGAATTTTTTCTTCCGGGAGCATACTCCTCATAAATCAAATCAGCACCATTGAACGCATATTTTTGTATTGGAATTTTTTCAAACTTGCTTTCTTCGCCAAAAAAAAACGCAGATATCCAGGAAGGCTTTTCAATCAATTTATTTTTTCTAAGCCAAATCATTTCAACATGAAAACCTGGCTTTTTGATAGACAAAGGCAAAGACATTTCATTGGCCATAGGCGTGGAATCGGGCATTACCACATAAGCAAAAATGGAAATAAAAACAGATAGACTGACAATCGAAATACCAGCCATTGCAAGTGGATTTTTTTTCATCCGTCGCCAAACATCTCGAGAAGGAGAATTTATTTTTTCTTTATGCATGTTGCTGTTCATTTTAACTTTCTTCCTTTCCAAATGTATTTACCAAAGGGAGCTACGCTTGCCACAATTGACACATAAAAGATATTGAGAATTTGACCAATAAAAAACAAATATAGAAGTTTCCGTCTATTAAAAAAATCTTCTACTTTATAAACAAAAAGAAAGTCTACAACGCATTTAATGCCTAGCTGCAAAAGCAAAACTTTTCCATAATGAAGATCATATACTGTGATCCCGAGACCCAATAAAAGAGAAAGATTTAGCAAATAAACAAAAGCAGCAACAAATAAAGTGTAAAAAGAAGTATAGTTCGTTACTTTTGATGCCCACCTTTTTCTTTGATGAAAAAAACCATAGATGTTTTTTTGCGGTGTTGTTGACACGATGGCCTCCCTGCTTTTAAGAAAATGTATTTCTTTGGAAAATTTTTTCGATAGTTTAAACATAAGAAAAACATCATCCCCTGAAGCCTTGTTGTTATTGGCATATCCACCAACATTGATAAATGCTTTTCTTTCATATGCCAAATTGGCCCCATTGCACATCATCGGAATTCCGGCATGAATAGAGGCTGCACCCACGCCAATCAAACCTGTAAATTCAATATGTTGTAATTTTTCAAACCAAGAATTTTCCTTACTAAAAACTACCGGCCCACTGATAAATTTAGCCTTGGTCATTTCATAAAATTCCACAAAGGTTTGCACCCAAAATGCACCCACACGGCAATCAGCATCTGTAGTAATTATTAAATCACCCACCGCTTGATTCACGGCAAGGGTGATGGCTGATTTTTTATACATATTTTGCGCGAGATCCGTTTGATTTTTGATTACTTTTAAATTGAAACCGGGATTTCGCTTTTGAAATTCAACAACCTCCTGATAGGTAGAATCAGTAGAATGATCGTCCACCACAATAACTTCAAAGTATTGCTTTGGATAAGATTGATTTAAAATATCTGAAAGCAAATTAGAAATGATATGTTCTTCATTTCGCACGGGTATTACAATAGTTACGGAGGTATGAGATTCCATATCTAAACCGGGTTTATAAACCGGAATACTACTCCAATGATATAGCAAATAAAGCATAATACATGCATATACTGCCGTTATCAAAAACTGTATACATATATGAATTATCATGCGCTATTTTTCCTGATATTTTTTACTCCGAAAACAAAAACACATCCCAGCAAAGCGGGAACAACAAGGTTGATAAACCAAAGCGTAAAGGATGCGGTCATAATACCCAATTCATTGGATGAAAATCTACTTAAGAAATAAATCGCGACAGATCCTCTGACACCAATTTCCGCAAGAGCAAAGGTAGGTATAATCGCTAGGCTCAAAAAAATCAAGCCAACTGATTCAATTGCCAACAACAAAGGCACCTGCACATTTAAAATTTTCAAAAGCAACAAAAACTGAATTGTAAAAATCAGATATCGAAGAGCAGACAATAAAAGAACGGCCGCCAACTCACGCGAAGAATAGTATGACATGACTTTTAAATATGATTTTATTTTCGACAAGCGTTTTATTTTATAGAAAACGGTCATCAATTTATGGGTATGAATAAAAATCAATAGATAGAATACATTAAAAACAATAATGATGGTACCACAAATCCAGGCCATATAAAATTCATTTTGAAACAACCTAAACATATAGGGCAGCAAGCACGTTGTGCCTACCACTGCGGTTATTAAAAGCTGCCCGGCACTAGAAATCAAGGTGATGATAATGGCCTTAATCCGATCAGCTTTCTTCAAAAAAAATACGCGACCTGCATATTCGCCAATTCGATTGGGAGTAAAAATACTTACGGTCACTCCAGTAAAGATTGCAATCAAGGACTTTAGAAAACTTATTTTTTCTATTTTTTTTATCAGAAAGCGCCACTTTTCTGATTCAATACTCCAATTGAAAAGCATCAGAAGCACTACCAAAAGCAACATTACTTTGTTATTTTCAATTTGAATAACCCCTCTATAATAAGACAGAACAGAAGCAATGTCTTCTTTCAAAAAAATTCTATTGTAAATATAGGCAAGAGAAAAAACAACGATACATATTTTCAGCAGCAGGAGCAAGTACTTATTGGCCAATAGATTTCGCATAGAATGGCAATATTAGTAAAAATTGCTATTATCAGGAGCAATTATTGTAAATTGGAATAGAAATTGTTCTTTTGCACTATGTTAAAATCACAAAACGAAAAAGTAATACTTGGCATCGACCCTGGAACGAATGTTATGGGATATGGGTTAATTTCAGTACAAAGCAATAAAATAAAGTTAATTAGCCTAGGCGTGCTGCAGCTAGGCAAGTTGGATAGCCATCCATTAAAACTAAAAAAAATCTTTGACAGAACTTTGGGTTTGATTGAAGAATACAAGCCGGATGAAT
>CANKSK010000108.1 GCA_947485425.1 Bacteroidota bacterium
AAGTCCGGATGGAAAAAATATTGTTTTTGATTTGCTTGGTGATATTTTTATCATGCCTGCAGAAGGGGGTGATGCCAAATTATTAGCCGGGGGACATGCCTTTGAGGTTCAGCCACGTTTCAGCCCCGATGGCAAAAAAATTTCCTATACCAGTGATAAAGGTGGTGGTGATAATATCTGGATGATGGATCTGGATGGCAGCAATCAAAAGCAAGTGACACATGAAGATTTTCGATTGTTGAACAATGCCGTATGGACTCCCGATGGCAATTACTTCATCGGCAGAAAACATTTTACTTCCAGCCGCTCTTTGGGTGCGGGAGAGCTTTGGATGTATCATTTCAGTGGAGGCGATGGTTTGCAATTGACCAAGCGAAAAAATGATCAGCAGGATCTTGGAGAGCCTTCTATGTCGCCCGATGGCAAATATGTGTATTATAGTGAAGATGTTTATCCGGGAGGCCATTTTGAGTACAACAAAGATCCCAATAACCAAATTTATGTGATCAAAAGATATTCGTTCAAAACCAATGAGGAAGAAGTGGTGGTAAGCGGTCCGGGGGGCGCTGTTCGTCCACAAATTTCAAGAGATGGCAAATGGCTTGCTTTTGTCAGAAGGGTAAGAGCAGAATCTGTCTTGTATGTTCATAACCTAGAAACGGGTGAACAATGGCCCATCTACAAGCATCTGAGCAAGGACCAGCAAGAGGCCTGGGCAATTTTTGGTGTATATCCAAATTTTAACTGGATGCCGGATAATAAGCACATTGTTATTTGGGCCGGCGGCAAAATCGTAAAGCTGAATGTCGAAACCTCGGAGGCTACGCCTATTCCATTTCGTGTCAAAAGTACACACCATATCGATGAAGCCTTGAAGTTTTCACAAGAGGTATTTCTTGAAAAGTTTACCGCCAAAGTCATCAGACATTTGGTGACCTCTCCGGATGAGAAAACCATTGTTTTTAATGCTGCAGGCTTTTTATGGAAAAAAGATTTACCTGATGGTGTGCCAACGCGCTTGACCTCGGGTAGCGATTTTGAGTTTGAACCTTCCTTTTCCAAAGATGGTTCAAAAATCGTGTTTGTTACCTGGAATGATGAGCAAATGTCTTCTGTGATGGAGCTGGATATGAAAGCAGGCGTCGCTCCCAAAAAACTTTCAACAGAAAAAGGCATATATCGCACGCCGCATTATTCTAATGATGGGCGTAAAATTGTCTACCGCAAAGAGGAAGGCAACGACCATTTGGGTTTTACCTTTTGCGTAAATCCTGGCATCTATATCTTGGATGCTGCTGGTGGTGCCAAGGCGGAATGGATAAGCAAAGAAGGAGAAAATCCAATGTTTTCTGCTGATGACCAAGGCTTGTTTTATACCCTGAATGGGGAATCGGAAAAAGAATTTAAATGGATGAGCCTTCGCGATAAAAAAGAAAAAACCATCTTTTCTTCTAAATATACCACTGGATTTTATCCAAGTCCGGATAACAAATGGATCCTTTTTAATGAGTTGTTTAACGCCTATGTAGCACCCTTCCCTGAAACGGGTAATGCCATCGATTTAAGCGCTTCTACCAAGGCCATTCCCGTCTCTCGTCTCACAAAAGATGCAGGTACCAACTTGCACTGGTCTGCTGACAACCGCAAAATTCATTGGACCATCGGCGATCAATATTTTACCAATGCAGTCAAGGATCGTTTTACTTTTCTGGAAGGGTCCGCAGATAGTATCAAGCCTCTTGATTCTACCGGTGTTTATATCAAGCTTCAATTGAAAACGGATAAACCCATGGGAACAATTGCCCTGAAAGGTGCAAGGATAATTACCATGAAAGGGAATCAGGTAATCGAAAAAGGAACCATTTTGATTCGGGAGAATAAAATTGCAGAGATTGGAAATGAAGCAGATGTGATCATTCCCAAAGAGGCCACAATTGTGGATGTAGAGGGTAAAACCATCACGCCCGGTTTTGTAGATGTGCATTCGCATCTGTTTACCTTTCGCCTGGGATTGAGCCCTCAAAAGCAATGGTCTTACTATGCCAATTTGGCCTATGGTGTCACAACAACACACGATCCTTCTTCAAACTCTGAAATGGTCTTTTCTCAGTCTGAAATGGTGAAAGCAGGAAATATGGTCGGTCCCCGAATTTTTTCAACAGGAACGATATTATACGGCGCAGAGGCCGACTTTAAAGCGGTGGTAAACAACTTTGCGGATGCCTTGTCTGCCATTCGCAGAACAAAGGCCTATGGTGCGTTTTCAGTAAAAAGCTATAACCAACCACGAAGAGAGCAATCGCAACAAATCATTGCCGCAGCACGCAAAATGAATATGATGGTGTACCCCGAAGGTGGGTCATTCTTTTTTCACAACATGGCCATGATTCTTGATGGGCATACCGGCATTGAGCACAGCATTCCGGTAGCTCCTTTGTATGATGATGTGGTAAAACTTTGGTCGGGAAGTCATACCGGTTATACCCCCACATTAATCGTTACCTACGGTTCTGTTTTTGGTGAAAACTATTGGTACCAGAAAACCAATGTTTGGGAAAATAAAAAATTACTCAATTTCTATCCCCGCAACCTAATAGACGCTCGCTCCAGACATCGCACCATGATTCCGGAAGAAGAATGGGAAAATGGGTTTGTCCTTGCCGCTAAATCCTGTAAAAAATTGACCGATGCAGGTGTTAAAATCAATTTGGGATCTCATGGTCAGTTGCAAGGCCTGGGTGCCCATTGGGAGCTTTGGATGATGGCCATGGGGGGCATGACCAACATGGAAGTATTGCGCGCAGCGACCATGAATGGTGCTGAATATATCGGGATGTCAAAAGAAATTGGATCCCTTGAAAAAGGGAAACTCGCTGACCTTGTGGTGATGGATAAAAATCCTTTAGACGATATTCACAATACAGAGAGCATCAAATACACCATGGTGAATGGCAGAATGTACGATGCGTTTACAATGGACGAAATTGGAAATGCTCCGAAAAAAAGAACAAAGTTTTATTGGGAAAACAATCACTACAATGCCTCTTTTCCTTGGCATGAAAAAACCAATAGTTTTTTCAACGCCGATCAAGACTAAAGAAATGAAAGGGATTGGGTTTACGATCCTTTTTTATTTTTCAAAATCGGATTCCGCCCAGATGTATTGCCAATCCTGAATATGGATATAGGCAAATTTGTTTCCCTTCCTTACCAGCATAAAGTCCTGTGAGGGAAATTCTATTTCGTCAAACACGCAAGGAAGGATATTTTTTCCTTCTGTGTTGATGATTCCTGTTTTGCCATTTTGTTTCACAAGTGCAAAAATGGGATGGACGCCAGGCTCTTTTTCATTCATCGCATGAAAAGCTTGTGCTTCATCATATACAAATGGGGTGATGGGATTTCCCATTTTATCAATATATCCATACTTCTGGTTCTTTTTTACCACCGCTCTTTCAAAATGAAAAGAGCTTGCATCCTCGTAGATGTTTGAAATCAGTGGCTTGTAATGTGCATCGAGATAACCCCATCTCCCTTTTCTTTTGTAGGCACATCGTTCTTCCATAGGCGGCAGAAGGTCTTCATACATGAGCGATAATATTGATTTTCCATTTGGGTCTATCAATCCAAATTTATTTCTTTTGCCAACTTTTATGAAATTGGAATCGATCTTATTCCACATGTTTTCAGAATAGTCATACACCAAGGGAATGGTTATTTTTCCTTCTGCATTTGAAAAGCCGACAAGTTTGTTTTTTACCAACATAATCAAGTCGTTTGAACAGATTACTATTTTTTCATATTCAAGTGGAATAACAGTATCTCCTTTGGTATTGATGATGCCCACTTTCCCCGAGATGCTCACAATGGCCAGTCCATGTTGGAATGCAGCAGCGGTTTCAAAAACAGGCGGTATCACCATTTGCCCCTTGAGATTGATATAGCCCCATTTGGAATCGTCTATCGCCACTGCAGACATGCCTTCATTAAAGTCAGTGGCGTCTTTAAATTGCATGGGAATGCTAAGCCTGCCTTTCGTATCGTAAAACCCAACAGAATCGTTTTGAACAACCATCGCGAGTCCTTCTGAAAAAGTGCTGATATTGTCATATTCAAAAGGAATCACTTCCGCTCCGCTTCTGTTTATCATGCCAAATTTTTCATTTTTTTTCGCAATAGAATATCCCTCGTGCATGTCTTCTACTTCTTGATACAGACAAGGAATCACGATATACCCATCTTTATTGGCAAAACCCGACAGCCCATCTTCTGAGACCTCTGCCAAGTCATCTGAAAAGTTTTCGGCAGATTCAAAACGACATGCAATAATTTTTTTCCCTGTAGAATCTATATATCCCCACTTTTCGTTTTCCCGGATGAAATATAATTGGGTGTTGGCTAGCTTTGCATCCCTGCGAATCTTTGCTGAATCAGGGAATTCCGGGAAATTGATTTTGAAACTTTCTAGCTTTTTTTCGCCATTTTTTTCTTTGTACAGTGCATACAACTGGTTCCAGGCAAATTTTGCATTTCTATTGTTGGGATACTTTTTTACAAAAGCATATAATTCGGAAATGCTTTTGTGCGCAGTGATACTAAATATCGAATCCTCGGCCTCATAGCGAAAGCTGCTTTGCGGAAATTGCTTGATATAAGCCCAATAAGATTCTTCCGTGTGCTCTATCGTCATGCTTTTAAACACACATTCTTCATTAAGTATTCGGGCCTTTTTAATTTGTCTTGCTTTGGGGTATGCTCTGATGAATTCTTGATACGCTGAACAGGTATTTGTTTTTAGGCTTAGGTCAAAAGCCATCTGGTCTCTGATTAAAAGTGCTTGAGCGGCTAAGGAGGAGGTTTGGTTTTCTTTGGCAAATCGGTTTAGCGATTCTATATTTCCTTCTGACTTGGCTTTTTCAAAAGATTTTTTAGCAATTTCATCACCAAGATTTTGGATGCTTATTTCATCAATATTCAATTGGGAAAGCCTTTCTTTTTCCTTTTTTCTTTCCTGTAAATACGATGTTTTGGTCAAAAGAATATAATGGTGGGCCGAATCTAAATTGTAAAAAGGATTCTGCGGAAATGCATATAGGGTGCTCAGTCCGAAAGCCGCTCCGGTGGGAC
>CANKSK010000109.1 GCA_947485425.1 Bacteroidota bacterium
CTTTCATCCCCTTTACCAAATTGAAATCCCGCACACATTTTGGCATTTACATCATAATTGGTTTGTTGTAGAAATTTCAGATCCATTCCACCCACATATTTAACCCTTGCCTTTTCATTGACAGGAAAAGAAAAGGAGAACCCTGTTTGTGCAGAAAATCTTTTTCGAATGGTTTCAATTCTTACCACAGCACCCAGCCCGGCATAATAATTAAACCGTCCTTTTTCCAAAGCCGCAGTAAAATCCAATTGTTCATAATTTAATGGATTTGGCAAATACGCATGAACTTTATTTCGAATCATATAATCATCCCCTAAATGCGATGATTCATGAAAAAAACGAGCGCGATAGGACCATGCATTATTTTTCACATTTAGATGCATACATATTCTGTAATCGATATTTAACAGATTGCGTTGATAAACGCCATTGGGTGTTATGATTTCAAACTGTGTGTAGGAAGCCACTTCAAAGCCAAATTCATAACCATGATTTTGATCTATTTTTTTCCGCAGCAGCTCTTTTTGTGCACCAATCACAAAAGGGAAATAAACACCCTTTTTAACCAATCCCTCTTCACGATATGCGTACAAACCAGAGCTGCAAATGCCTTGCATTGGATCGATCCATAAAGACTTGAAATAATGATCTAAGGGCAGGGAGACATATTTCGAACTATCAAGGTCTTGTGCCCAGACCTTGATAAATCCGAAGACCAAAACAATAGAATAAATAATCTTGATTCGCATGAAAATACGTTAAGGAAAAAAACTTTTATTTTTCTGAAAATCTTTTCTGAATAGCTTCCCAGTTTAAAATATTCCACCAATCTTTGACATAGTCAATTCTTTTGTTTTGATGCTTGAGATAGTAAGCATGCTCCCATACATCTAGACCCATTAAGGGAAATCCTTTCAGGGGAGAAATATCCATGAGGGGATTGTCTTGGTTGGGAGTACTACCTATTTCAAGAACACCTGATTGATTAATGACCAGCCATACCCATCCCGAACCAAAAACGGATGTTGCTGCAGTGGTAAATTTTTCTTTGAAAACATCAAAGGATCCAAAAGCAGACTGAATGGCAGCTAAAAGAGGGCCACTTGCCTGACCTCCACCATTGGGCTTCATGATTGACCAGTATAAGGAATGATTAAAATGCCCTCCAACATTATTACGAACAGCAAGCGGATAAGAAGATATCTTTTTTAACAAATCATCTAGGGCAACAACGGGTGTTCCAACAAGTGCTTTATTTAGATTATTCACATAGGCTTGATGGTGTTTGGAATAATGAATTTCCATCGTCATTTTGTCAATAAATGGCTCTAGTGCATCATAGGTATAAGGCAATACCGGCAAGATAAATTTATCATCACCCTCCACAAAATATTCGGGATTTAAGGGTGCATGACCGGCAACATTCTCTGCAAAAGCAGATTTCCCCAAGGCTAGCATTGCGGCGCCACCTATGGCCATTGCGCCACCTTGTTTGAGAAATTTTCTTCTATCAAGCGGACTAGATTTTTTTTTCATGTTTTTTATGTTAAAAAAATTAAAAATAAGATACCAAAATTTGTGCTTTTTCTACCGCGACTCCTTTAGAAACATGTATTTTTTTTATTTTTCCATCCACTGGTGACTTGATATTATTTTCCATTTTCATGGCCTCGAGAACCAAAATGGAATCCCCTTTTTTTACCTCATCGCCTTCTTGAACATGAATATTCAAAACCAATCCGGGCATAGGGGCCTTTATCTCATTTACCTTCAATGCGCTGCCTTTATCCAAGCCCATATCGCGAAGTAAATCATCAAAGCGATCTTTGATTTCAACGATATATTCTTTGGCGTTCACCCGAACTTTCATGGTTTTGGTCTCTTCGATCAATTCAATGAGTTCCACATTATAAGATTTGTTCTCATTTAAAATATGGTATTGATTTTCTCTTAGGATGTGCATATCCATTTTTACCACTTTCTGATTTATTCTCATTTGCCCTTTTCCGGCATCATGAACCTGAACGGTCGCTTTCTGATTGACTTTGATATTTAGCATGCTTCAAAAGTATATAATATCTCCATAAAATTCAAATCAAATGAAGTTTTACCACCTAACTATTTCGAGCCCTAAAAGAAAGAAATTGATTTTTTTATTTGATATTTGCTCCAAATTAATTCAAATAATCCATAAAATATGAGGCATCAGACTAAAGAGGGAGGACTTAAATGAAATTTTTATCGACAATCTTTGTGGCAAGTGTACTGCTTTTTACAGCTTGTGCATCTTTTAAAAAAGCAAGCACCACTCCCCTGACCATCAATCTAGACACTTTACGAATGCCTGTTTCTGAACTGCCTTCCAACGCGCTAAAAGGCCAACAAATGTATAGAGCATCCGAAAGAAGGCTTAACGACCTGATTCATACAAGTTTAGAAATCAAGCCTGATTTCGATAAAAAATTCTTGTATGGAAAAGCAACACTCTCCCTTAAGCCCTATTTTTATCCTACTGATTCCCTAACGCTTGATGCCAAAGGGCTTGACATCAATGAAGTCAGCATGGTCATTGATTCTGAGCGAAAAAAAGTTAAATTTTCATATGATAGCCTCAAATTAAAGATCACATTAGATCGCACCTACAAGCGAAATGAAACCTATCAAATTTTCATTGATTATACGGCGAAACCCGAGCTACTAAAAAACAAGGGAAGCGCTGCCATCACGGACACCAAAGGCCTCTATTTTATTAATGCTGATGGAAAAGACGGAAACAAGCCCAAGCAAGTATGGAGCCAAGGAGAGACCGAATACAACTCTGCCTGGTTTCCCACCATTGATTCTCCGAACGAGAGAATGACCCAAGAAATATCCATTACTGTTGATACCAGCTTCACGACCCTTTCAAATGGATTGCTAATGTATTCGAAATTTAATGATGACGGTACTCGAACAGACCTATGGAAGCAAAGCCTTGGCGCAGCACCATATTTAAGCATGTTTGCCGTGGGGAAATTCGCCATCATCCGCGACAAATGGAAAAACATAGAAATAAGTTATTATCTAGATCCAGAATATGCTTCTGTGGGGAAAAAAATATTTGGCAACACCCCAGAAATGATCAATTTTTTTTCTTCGAAACTGGGCGTAGACTACCCATGGGAAAAATATGCCGAAATCGTTGTACATGACTATGTATCAGGTGCGATGGAAAATACCGGTGCCGTAATTTTTGGTGATTTTATGCAAAGAAACAACAGAGAACTCCTTGACAACACCAATGAAGATGTTATTTCTCATGAATTATTTCACCACTGGTTTGGCGATTTGGTAACCTGCGAATCCTGGTCGAATCTTCCTTTAAATGAATCCTTTGCCACCTATGGCGAATACCTGTGGAATGACTATAAATATGGCAGAGAAGAGGCCGATTTTGGCATTCAATCCGATTTGAAAGCCTATCTAAATAGTGCCGGCAGAGGAAACGAACCTAAACTCATCCGATTTCAATATGAGGATAAAGAAGAGATGTTTGATGCCATATCGTACCAAAAAGGAGGAAGAATTTTACATATGCTTCGCAAATATGTAGGCAACGATGCTTTCTTTCAATCCCTGAAGCTTTATCTACAAAATAACAAATTTAACGCTGTTGAAATGCATCAGCTCAGACTTGCCTTTGAGCAAATAACAGGAGAAGATTTGAATTGGTTTTTCAACCAATGGTTTTTAGGAAATGGGCATCCCTTGATAGATATTCAGAGTGAATATATTGATTCTCTAAAAGAGCAAAGGGTTCGTATTACGCAAAAACAAGACCTCACCAAATTCCCCCTTTTTCGTTTGCCGATAAAAATTGATCTGTATTCTGCAGCTGGGGTGCAAACCCATCCCGTAACCATTGAAAAGGAAGAAGAAGTTTTCAGCTTTAAAACAGATAAAAAGCCCGAACTGGTAAATGTAGATGCAGAAAAAATGCTTCTATGCGAAAAAACAGAGAACAAAACCAAAGCGGAATATACCTATCAATATTTCCATGCCCCTCTGTATTTAGATAGGTTCGAGGCGATTCAAAATCTAAAAAACGAAATCTCACCGGATTCAATCACTTCGGCGTGTTTGGTTAGCGCTCTATCCGATAAATTCTGGAATATCCGACTTTTGGCATTGGATGCCATTGAAAATTTGGTAGCAAGACAAAAAGATTCCCTTTTGCCTATTTTGAAAAACATGGCCATAAACGACAAAAAATCAGTGGTTAGGGGGCAAGCCCTGCAAAAACTGGCAACTTATTACAAAGAAGCCAACCTAAAAGACCTGTTTTCAAGTGCTTGTTCAGACTCGTCCTATACCGTTGCCGCTGCCGGAATTTTATCCCTTGCGCGCACCGATGCAAAGGAAGGACTTTCTGTTGCAAAAAAAATGGAATTGGAATTCAATACAAGCCTGCAAGCAGCCATTGCACAAGTTTATGTTCAATATGGAGGACCTGAGCAAGAAACGTATTTTATACGTGCTTTGGAAAATGAAAAGACCAAAGACAAAACGACTGTCATTTATTATTATGGGAAATTTATTACAGAAAAGGATAGTACGATTTTAAATCGCGGCATACAAATCTTGGGAAAAGAAGCAAAAACAGGAAATATATGGCATGAAAAGCTCACCGCGACCAACAGCTTGGAAATGTTAAAAACACATTTTGAAAAATTGGCAAACGATGCCCAAGCAGAATCTGAGAGCCAAAAGAACCTAGGCAAAACAGACCAGACGATTGAGAACACCTATAACAAGAACAAAAAAATCAGTCTCTTTATTGAAGAAAAAATCCAGTCGATCAAAAACCAAGAGACCAATGAAATGCTGAAAGGAATTTATTTGGGAAAATAACAAAAACCGCTTATAGAATAGACCTTTCGTAACCCTCATCAGGAGGAAGGTTTTTCCCCATGGCCGCACTTACGGCTAATCCGTCACAGTATTCATTTTCCACGTGGTTATTATGCCCCTTTATCCATTTAAATTTGATGTTATTTTTAGGATATAACAGCAAAAACCGCTTCCATAAATCTGGGTTTTTTTTATCTTTAAAACCCGTTTTGTGCCATTTAAAGAC
>CANKSK010000110.1 GCA_947485425.1 Bacteroidota bacterium
AGTACTGTTAATGCGAAAGTATAGGCGATATAAAGAATCTGTATTCGTGGTCAGTGCAAATGGTCTTCCCACATCATTAAATTGTACATAACCATAGGATGAGGATGCTGGCATAAGTTGTTTCGTGCCTTCGGCTTGTAAATGTGTAGTACCCCAAAAAATAAAGAAAAGGCATGCCATTAAAAAGCATACCTTCATCTCTATTTTTTGTATAAATCCCATCATATTCTTGCTTCTAATACCTTCTACAAAGTTAGGCTACCATCAAAAAAAAATCCTGTCAAGGCAGCATGCAATATTGCTCATGTAAGATTTTTATTCAATTAAGCACTGCTCCTTTTCCTCATATCGGGCCATATTGCATACATTCAGGAAGATGCGTTAGCATCTACTAAATCATTTTCTTTGCTTCACCTATCAAAATAAAACTGAAAGAGGAAACTTTTGGGGATAAAATGAACATGAGAGGAAAAGGGGCATGGATATTGGGAGAAATGTAGCCTGCATAAGTATCTAGTATTGGCAAACAATATAAAGTCCGAAAGAAAAAAACCTTTTAATTCGGCATTGTATAAATCACCGAATAAAAGCATAAACAAAAAAATTTTATAAGCAAAAACATTGTAAATCAATAATTTATATTTTCAAGAAAATGATTTCTCTATTTGGCGTGAAAGTGTTCAATAAGAATCTGTATATCTTTGGATGCATTTTAGAATAAATAGGTACCATCTCGTCCAATAAAAAAAATTGGATCGGTCCCCCAAAAAAATGTAAGATGTGTAAAGAAAGAATACCATGAATCCAAACGTTGATCTATTTTTAAGCAAGCTAAAAAATTGGGCTGAGGAATGTGAGACCTTGCGAAATATCATTCTCGAATGTCAGCTGAATGAAGAATTGAAGTGGGGAGTTCCTTGTTACACTTTTCAGAATAAAAATATCGTATTAATTCATGCATTTAAGGAATACTGTGCCATTGGATTTTTTAAAGGGGCCTTGTTACAGGATGCCAATGCGGTGCTAAATAAAATAGGAGAAAATACCCAGGCTGCCCGTCAAATCAGGTTCACCAATAGGCAAGAAATCTTGCAGATGATGCCCCTCTTGAAAGCTTATATCTATGAGGCCATAGAGGTGGAAAAGGCTGGTATCAAAATTCCTTTTCAAAAAAATCCAGAAGCCATTCCTGATGAACTGAAAAAAAAGCTAGAAGAGGCCCCTGTCTTCAAAAAGTCCTTTGAAGCGCTGACTCCCGGAAGGCAAAGAGCGTACATCCTTTATTTTTCTGCTCCCAAACAATCCAAAACTAGGGAGACTAGAATTGAAAAATATACACAGCAAATTCTGGATGGAAAAGGATTTAATGATTGTACCTGCGGCCTGTCTAAAAAACTCCCCAGCTGCGATGGCTCACACAAGTTTTTGCAGCCCCAAAGAAATGAGGCTTAAATGAGATCCGTACCTCTTGCTTAGAAGGAATAGTGTATCTGCAAAAACAATTGCATATAATAGGGATTGAATAAAAAAATATTCCACATAGCCCTTTAAGCATAGAAATTACGAATTGCTTTTACCTGATTTGGTCTATAACGGATCCGATTGGTATTTCAATCCATACCTGCGAATCTCATTCGCTTTTTTGAATAGTGAATATATTTTTTCCATATTCATGATATTATCCGTATTTTTAATACTTTTACAAATCAGATTGTTATTGTTTTTTTTGCAATTTGTCATTCGCATTCTTTTTAAAGAAAACAAATTCAACCACAACAAGAACACTTTTTTTTCTTCACGAAATCAAATGGTCCTTGCACATAGCTTGCAGAAAGATCGTATTCGCCTTTTCGACCACCACCAATTAAGGCCCTTCTTCCATATTCAACGAGACACAATACTTAAAACAATATACCATGAAAAGAATTCGTATTCACATTTTATTGCCCTTATTATTCATTTCTTATTTTTCTTCAGCTCAGAAATTGGTGAAGGATATTAATTCTGGCGGACAAAGCGCTTATCCCGATGAATTGGTAGATGTCAATGGGACTTTATTTTTTTCAGCATATACCGATAACGAAGGATATGAACTCTGGAAAAGTGATGGCACATCCATGGTTACAGAATTGGTCAAAGACATTGTTCCTGGGGTGTTTTCTTCAGGGCCACAATTTTTAACCAATGTAAATGGGACATTGTTTTTTTCAGCCTATACAGCGAATGGAGAAAATGAGCTTTGGAAAAGTGATGGAACAAGCGCGGGAACGGTTATCGTAAAGGATATCAATCCCCAAACGGGTAATTATGGTGGTGCTGATCCCCGTAACTTAATAAATTTCAACGGTGAACTTATTTTTGCTGCAAATAATGGAACCACTGATGGAGCTTCCGAGCTATGGAAAAGTGATGGAACAAATGCGGGAACCGTGATGATTAAAAATATTAATCCACAAGGTGGATCTTATGCCAATGATTTTATGATTATAAACGGAAAACTTTTTTTTATTGCGAATGATGGAAATGGAAGTGAGTTATGGATCACTGACGGCACTTCAGCAGGTACTTACATGGTAAAAGATATTTGCAACACCACAAACAGACCCATGGCAGCAAGAAAGTATTTCACCAATGTAAACAACACGCTATTTTTTGTGCCGATTGACAATTCCTATTATGCAACAGGTTCTGAATTGTGGAAAAGTGATGGTACCAATGCTGGAACCGTTTTTGTGAAAAATATACGCATTGGTGAAGGCGGTGGTACCGTATATATGGCAAGTTGTAATGGTGAACTCTACTTTAATGCTACGGATGGAACAAATGGCGTTGAATTGTGGAAAAGCGATGGAAGCAGCGCAGGAACACTGATGGTTAAAGACATCAATACGACCTCTGTAAATTCCTATCCTAGAGAGATGATTAATTATAAGAATGAAATCTATTTTTCAGCCAACAATGGAACGCAAGGCATCGAATTATGGAAGAGCAATGGTACAAGTTCCGGCACCATGATGGTAAAAGATATTTATACAGGGGTGGGAAGTTCTGATCCAAGTTTATTCCTTGTTTTTAATGGCACTCTTTTTTTCAAAGCTCAAGATGGTAGTAGTTATAATACTTGGAAAACAAATGGAACCTCTAATGCAACTATTCAACATCCCAATTTTGACTTGGCATATGGTTTGGAAAATGTGCATGGGCAACATAAATCACCTGCATACAGCATTGTAAGTAATTCCACACTGTTTTTTAGCTCCATAAATGGCGGATTTGGAAGTGAGCTTTGGAAATATGATGGAACAATGGCTGGGATAAATGAAACAAATACCGATGCTTCTATCAACATCTATCCAAACCCTTCGAATGGCGTTTTTCAATTGAAGATGGAAAATATGCAATCATCAAAATCAGCATTGGAAATCTATTCTTTACTGGGCGAAAAAGTTTTAGCCCTATCAAACATAAAGACACAAATGAGCATCGATATTTCTTCTTTATCAAAAGGAATCTATTTGGTAAAACTGTATGATGGATCGAAAATATACAATCAGAAAATATCTATACAGTAAGATATATCAGTACTTTAAGGAAGATCGATAAATAATTGTTTGCAATTTTTATGGGTCTTCCTTTTTATTAGGTTTATTTTTTATAAAAAATCAAATGATTTTCCAATTCAATCCATTTGAATTTATGAGATACGTATAACATGCCTTTTGCTCCAAGCCTTACCGATTAACTTTCGCAATGGGGTTGCTGAGGCCTGAATATTCCATCAAATCCATTTGAACAGAGCCCACCAAGATCTTCGTTTCCAATCGCACAGGGATATGGTTTTTGTCATCCGTAAACCAAATGGTCATCTCCTCTTTAGCCTTAAAGACCCTGCCTATCTGCAGCAAGGGCTTAAATTTTAAACATTGAAAGGTGCCTAGTTTTGTCGTAACCTTTTCTCTTCCCACAAATTTAATGCGCATCGGAATAATGGATGTATCGATAAAAGCAGGCACTTCAAACTCATCATTTAACTTCGCATTCGAATAATCTAGACATCTTGCATAATAAAACGAACTCACCAAATCTTGTGAGTTATCAGGCATATTGAAAATGCCTTCTTCGCAATTTACTTTTCCCGTATAATGATTGAAGTTCATGCTTTGATTGAACTTATAGCCGCCCTCATTGATGCGTCTCATAAATATCCAGGGAATAATCGCATCTTTATCCACGTAGGTTTCAAAATGATCCCGTACCTTAAAAAACCAGTCGAAAGCGCCTACTGAAAATCCCTTTCCAATGATATGGTAACAGCTTCTTTGTCCGATGGATTTCAAATCTTTTTCAACTTCCAAAGTTGCCATTCCCGCATCTATAAAACCATAATGAGCCCTGAATTTTAGGGTCTCCCCCGGTTTAAACGCTTCGTTTGGGAAACTTCTGAGCTTCTTTTGAGCCCATAGTGGTCGAAAACCTGCCATACAAGTCATCACCAACAAGAGGATATACATTTTTTTCTTCATGCTTTTTCTGTACACAAAAAACGTTCCAAAAAAAATCAGGCTAAAATGGCCTTCTACTCTGATGCGGCCATGCCAATTTCATTTTCAGAGGCTTGTATATCTTTTAACTGTGGCAAATCTTTCACTGATTTAATACCAAAGTAGTCCATAAAGTTTTTGCTCGTTCCATAAATCACTGGCTTGCCCGGAGCTTCACTCTTTCCACAAATTTCTATCAGATCTTTTTCAAGTAACTTCTGCACACTGTAATCTGAATTCACGCCTCTGATATGCTCAATTTCCGACTTGGTAACCGGCTGCTTATAAGCAATAATGGCAAGTGTTTCCATCGCTGCTACTGATAAACGTTTTTTCGAGCGATTTTGCAAAAGGATACTAAGGGTCGTTTGGTATTTTTGCTTGGTTAAAAACTGATAGCCTTCTGCAATTTCTATGAGTTCAAAGGCATAGATATCCTTGCTGTATTTTTCACCAAGCTTATGGATTGCATTCGTAAGCTCATCGTTTGAAACGGCTACCCCATAAACGGTTTGCAAGCAATCCAAAATCTCTACCGCACCAA
>CANKSK010000111.1 GCA_947485425.1 Bacteroidota bacterium
AACTCTTTGATCCCAAATCTCCTGATTTTGATCCTGTGATCAATGGTAAAAAAGGTTACCTCAATCTGCCCTTCTTTATCATCAGGATGGTGGCCTATTTTGGCATATGGACAGCTTTTGCCCTATTTATTAGGAAAGAATCTTTAAAAGAAGATATAGAAGGTGGTACAAAGCATTTTCACAAAAATGTAAAAAATTCGGCCATATTTCTTGTTCTTTTTGCTGTTACCTCTTCCATGTCAGCATGGGATTTTATGATGTCTTTAGATCCTCATTTCTTCAGTACCCTTTTTGGTTGGTATAACTTCGCCAGTTTATTTGCTGCGAGTTTATCTGTCATTTGTATGCTTACCATATATCTGAAAAAACAAGGATATCTTGAAAAAGTAAATCAAAATCACTTGCATAATATTGGTTTGTTTATGTTTGCCTTCAGTGTATTTTGGACATACCTATGGTTTTCGCAGTTTATGTTGATATGGTATGCGAATCTTCCTGAGGAGGTTAATTATTTTATTATTCGCATCAAAGATTATAAATTTCTTTTTGCGGCGAATCTTTTGATTAACTTCTTGTTTCCATTTTTGACTTTGATGTCAAGAGATGCCAAAAGAAAAACAACCTACTTGCTTGTTGCGGCTATTGCTATCTTTATCGGCCATTGGCTTGATTTCTTTATGATGATTATGCCCTCAACGCTTGGTCCTCATTGGTCAATGGGTATTCCTGAAATCGGAATTACACTTGGTTTTGGTGGCTTATTCTTGTTTGTCGTATTTAGTGCACTTTCCAAAGCGCCATTGATGCCAAAACAACATCCATTCCTTGAAGAAAGTATTCACCACCACATTTAATCATTCTATTATCTCGTAACCTTATATTGCCATGATGAATCTTTTAATTACCATTGTTATCATTCTTGCCATTCTTGCTATTGTTCAAATTGTAAGAATCGTAGAATTGTCTGCACAAATCAGCGGAGAAAAAGATGAGACTGTGACCATCAAAGAGGATGGAAACATGAATGCTTTGTTCATGATGGTTTTCCTGGTAGGAGAGCTCTTTTTCATGATTTATCAAACCATTCGATATAAAAAATTCATTCTGCCTGAGCCAGCATCTTTGCAAGGTGTTATTACGGACAGAATGCTTTATATCATTTTTGCACTCATCATTTTTGTGTTTTTTGTTACCCAGATACTATTGTTTTTCTATACCTTTAAATACAAGTTCAATAAAACCAGAAGATCCTTTTTCTTTCCAGATAGCCATAAATTGGAGTTTATTTGGACGGCCATCCCAACGGTGGTATTGTTTGGTATTATTATCTATGGTTTGAATGTATGGAACGCCATCACTGCTCCTGCTCCTGCCAATGCAAAGCTTATTGAAGTGTATGGAAGGCAATTTGATTGGACCGTGCGTTATGCCGGAAAGGACAACAAATTGGGTAAAGCAGGATTTAAATTGGTTTCTGATGAAAATATATTGGGTGTTGATAAAACGGATCCCAATACCAATGATGATTTGATCGGTAAAGAATTGCATATGCCTGTAAATATGCCAATATTGCTAAAATTCCGTTCTCAGGATGTGATTCATAGTGCTTATTTGCCTCATTTTAGGGTGCAAATGAATACGGTTCCCGGCATGCCTACACACTTTTTCTTCAATCCTACCATTACCACGCGTCAAATGCGCGAGAAAACAAACAATCCAAAATTTGATTATGTGCTTCTTTGTAATAAAGTTTGTGGTGTAGCACATTATATGATGAAGATGAAGATTGTAGTAGAAACTCCTGCTGAATATGAGGAGTGGTTGAAAACACAAAAAACCTTTACCGCTGATGCAACGCCAACGGTTTCTTCTGTAAAGGTATTAACGGCAAAATAAGCATCTTGCCGATTGAAGTTTAAAATGATCCTTAAAAGGATAAAGCGTATAATTAACCATCGTATCTGAAAAATCAATTCAATAAAAAAATGCAAAGTCACGAATTAAATCAAGAACATTCAGTAGCTCACGACCATCATGGACATGATGATCACGAGCAAAGCTTCTGGTCAAAATATGTATTCAGTATGGATCATAAAATGATTGCCAAACAGTTTTTGGTGACCGCTATTGTTATGGCAGTGATTGCTATGATGATGTCCATCTTTTTCCGTTTGCAATTGGGATGGCCTGACGAAAAATTTACGATCATGCAAAAAATGCTTGGTAAATGGGGTGCTGGCGGCAAGCTAGATCCTTCTTTTTATCTGGCCTTGGTTACCATTCACGGTACCATCATGGTTTTCTTTGTGTTAACAGGTGGATTAAGTGGAACTTTCAGCAACTTGCTCATTCCATTGCAGGTAGGGGCAAGGGATATGGCATCGGGATTTCTCAATATGTTATCCTTTTGGTTCTTTTTGGTTTCCAGTGTGGTGATGTTATCTTCTTTGTTTATTGAATCAGGACCAGCATCTGGTGGATGGACTATTTATCCTCCTTTAAGTGCGCTTCCTCAAGCGATACCTGGCTCCGGTTTGGGGATGACTCTATGGTTAATTAGTATGGTATTGTTTATTGTTTCTGCCTTGTTGGGTGGTATCAATTACATATGCACCATTGTAGCGCTTCGTACCAACGGGATGAAGATGACTCGTCTTCCGCTTACCATTTGGGCTTTCTTTGTTACGGCTATTCTTGGTGTTTTATCCTTTCCTGTTTTGGTAGCTGCAGCCTTGCTTTTGGTTTTTGACCGAAGCATGGGCACTAGTTTCTACCTTTCAGATATTATCATTGCCGGTCAGCATTTGCCGAATTCCGGTGGTAGCCCCATTTTGTTTCAGCATTTGTTCTGGTTTTTAGGCCATCCTGAGGTATATATTGTGATTCTGCCTGCTTTGGGTCTTTCATCCGAAATTATTTCTACCATGTCACGCAAACCGATTTTTGGCTATAAGGCCATGATTGGCTCTATGCTTGTCATCGGTTTTCTTTCTTTTATCGTTTGGGGTCACCATATGTTTATCACCGGTATGAATCCATTTTTGGGTTCGGTGTTCGTATTCACCACCATGTTGGTAGCGATTCCTTCGGCGGTAAAGGTCTTTAATTACATCGCTACCCTCTGGAAGGGAAATATTATTCTTTCTCCTGCCATGATGTTTGCCATTGGTCTGGTTTCTTTCTTTATCACCGGTGGTGTAACAGGTATTATTTTAGGGAATTCAGCTCTGGATATCAATATACATGATACCTATTTTGTGGTGGCTCACTTCCACATTGTAATGGGTAGTGCTGCCATTTTTGGGATGTTTGCCGGGGTTTATCATTGGTTTCCCAAACTATATGGCCGTATGATGAATAGCCGCATGGGGTATGCTCACTTCTGGATTACCTTGATAAGTGTTTATGGTGTATTTTTTCCTATGCACTTTTTAGGATTGGCCGGTGTTCCTCGTCGTTATTATGCCAATACAGCTTATGAAGGCTTTGAACAATTGGTGAATATAAACTCAGTAATTAGTTGGTTTGCGATCTTAGGTGCGTTGGCCCAATTGATATTTATGATCAACTTCTTTTACAGTGCTTTCAGAGGTAAAAAAGCTTCTCAAAACCCTTGGGAATCCAATACCCTTGAGTGGACTACTCCTGTTGAACATATTCACGGTAACTGGCCTGGTGAAATTCCAACCATACACCGTTGGCCATATGATTACAGCAAGCCAAATGCGAAAGAGGATTTTATCCCTCAAACAACGCCTTTTTCTGCAACCCCTGAGTCTAATTTAGCGGGCGAGCAATAAGCGCAATACTCTATTTGAAAAGGGCTATCTCCATAGATAGCCCTTTTTTTATGAAAAATCCTATCGTGTACCATGAATTCTTCCTTCCAAATGATAAAATATCAGTTGGTATTGCTTGGTATTTAGTAATTTTGCTTTTAACAAAGCCCTCTTCATGATAAACCCCAATTTAGATCCTTCCCAAGACAACCTCAGCAATCCTGAAAAGGAGTTGGAAAAGGTATTGCGTCCTGCGGGTTTTGATGATTTTACCGGTCAGCAAAAGGTGGTGGATAATTTGCGGGTCTTTGTGGAAGCGGCGAAAAAACGTGTGGAATCATTAGACCATGTCCTTTTGCATGGGCCTCCCGGCTTGGGGAAAACCACGCTAGCCAATATTATTGCCAATGAATTGGGTGTTCATATTAAAATTACATCGGGTCCTGTGCTTGATAAGCCCGGTGATTTGGCCGGTTTGCTTACCAATTTAGAGCCCAATGATGTGCTTTTTATTGATGAAATTCATCGTTTGAGTCCAGTGGTAGAGGAATATTTATATTCTGCCATGGAAGATTATCGAATCGATATCATGATTGAAACAGGGCCTAATGCACGTTCTGTACAAATCAATTTGAATCCTTTTACCTTGATAGGTGCCACCACACGTTCCGGACTGCTTACCTCTCCATTAAGGGCTCGTTTTGGCATCAATTCTCGCCTTGAATATTATGATTCTGCGCTTTTGAAGAAAATTGTGCTGCGATCTGCAGAAATTCTTCGTATCGGTATTGATGCGGATGCCGCATTTGAAATTGCCCGACGCAGCAGGGGAACGCCACGTATTACCAATGCCCTTTTAAGGAGGGTGCGTGACTTTGCCCAAATCAAAGGGAATGGAAGCATCGATATGGAAATTGCCCAGTATGGCCTAAATGCCCTTCATGTGGATAAGCATGGATTGGATGAAATGGATAACCGTATTTTGTCGGTTATTATCGATAAGTTTAAAGGTGGTCCTGTTGGGCTTACCACCATTGCTACAGCTGTTGGCGAGGAGTCCGGTACCATTGAAGAAGTGTATGAACCCTTTTTAATTCAGGAAGGGTATATCATGCGCACACCCAGAGGTAGGGAGGCAACTGAGTTGGCATATAAGCATTTGGGGAAAATGTACGGCGGTAAGCTGGGTGGACTTTTTGGATAGTTTGTGCTGGGGAAATATGCAGAATATTTTTTTTGCTGCTTTGATTACAAAGTTTTGATCATTTCAAAATGAGGTATCACATTGAATAGG